>JBCBZY010000031.1:0-14433 GCA_039815115.1 Pseudomonadota bacterium
GGGCCAAACCAGGGCGATGCAACGGTTGCCCGCGAGAACATATCAGGCGTTGATTCAACCATAGACAGTACCAATCGCCAGAATCCGGAAGCGACATCATCGGCTCAGAACAGCCCATTCAATCGGGTCGGCAAAGATTGGGATCAGATCAGGACCGATTGCGAACTATTGTTCGGAAAAAACAGCAGTGCCTTGGACGGTTGCATCAGAGCGGCCCCATTTGATGGAGACTGGGAGATACCAGCCGAACAAGATGGATCAGCTCACAGAGGGCAAGAGTGAATGGGTAGATCCCGAACGACGTCTTTGTAAATCTGATGCAGGATCAGTGGGCTACCGCCAGCCGATAGCCGATATCGAGCGCGTTCCGTTCCATCACATCACCATAACGCTTTTGCCATGCACCCGATTTCAGGTCGTCTTCCAGCTGCCGGAGCGGCGCGGAGATATCATCCAGTTTTGCAAAAGTGGAAATCGCTGACCGGACTTCGGCATCAAGATAGGCCTGCGGTCGTCGCCAGTAAGCCCCCAGAAATCCGTCGGTGCAGTCATGAGGGACAGGAACCGGATCGATTTCCACATCCCCGAGAATCCGGCCATATTCGGACATTGCCGGCATGATTGGCTGATCCAGTGTGATAATCTCGGGGATATAGTCCGCCAGCCAGAAATAGGGCGCCCCGGGATCGAAGGTCAGGATAACCAGCGGTCCTGTTGTCACTCGCCGCATTTCGCGCAGACCGGCTTCGAGATCGGTCCAGTGATGGACGGTCAGAACCGCCATGGCCGCATCAAAGGACTGGTTTGCGAAAGGCAGGTTTTCGGCGACACCCTGAAAGGCTTTGCCGGCCTCCAGGGGACGCTGGCCGATCATTTCGGCGGAGGGCTCTAATGCGGTGACCTTGCGATCAGCCGGTTCATAGGATCCTGCACCCGCGCCGACATTGAGGATCGTCTCCGCATCGCCGAGCGCTGCATGAATGACTTTTGCTATGCGCGGGTCGGGCCGACGGAGCCGGGAATAGCCGGTGCCGATTGTATCATAGAGCGCCGCCATGCCGGGCCTAGTTCCGGGGCGGCAGACCGTTCAGCATGGTCAGGAATTTGAGTTCCGTGCCGGCCCGCCGATGCTCGGACAGGGCTTGATAATCGGGATCATTATACCAGGCGGTCGCCGCTTCAGCATTGGGGAATTTGAACAACACCACCCGGCCTTCCGGTGGATGGCTGCCCTCGAATGTGGTGGAGGCGTCGTCAAAGGTGATGAATGTCCCGCCATGTTTTTTCAGGATCGGGAAAAAGCCTTTTTCATAAACCCGGTATTTCGCGGCATCGTGGACGGTGAAATTGGCCATGACATGGACCGGAGCTTCGTCACTCATGAGGCTTTCTCCTCTTCGCTGTCTTCTTTCGGCATGCCGACGGCGGCGCGCACTTCCTCGTTGTCCGCGCCCAGCGTTGGCGGATCGGCGTAGATATTCGCCGGCGTTGCGGAATAATGGACCGGGTGGGTGATGGTCCGATATTTGCCGATCTTCTCACCCTCGCGTTCCTGCCAGAAACCGACTTGCTGGAGATGCGGGTCTTCGAGGACATCTCCAATCTTGTTGTAGCGCATCGCCGGAATATTATGCTCGTCGAGCAGCGCCAGCCACTCTTCCGACGTCTTGGTCGAGGCGATTTCCTCGATAATGCCATAGAGCGCGGTGATATTCTTCGTCCGCTCCGAATAAGTAGCGAAGCGCGGTTCGTCGAACACACCCGGCCGGCCGCCGAGTTCAAAAAATTTTCGCCACTGGGCGTCATTGTAGGGGACCAGACCGATATAGCCGTCCTTGGTCGGATAGGGCTTGCGGTTGGCGTTGATTGATCTTGTATAGGCAAGCCGGCCATTGCCCGGGATGAAGGTTTCTCCCCACAGATTCTCGACCATGTTGAACCAGGTAAAGGCTTCGAACATCGGCACCTGGACAAATTGTCCTTCGCCGGTTTTTTCCTTGTGATACATCGCCGCCAGCGTGGCATTGACCGCGAACAGGCCAATGGTCTTGTCGGCAATCAGCGACGGGGCGTAGAGCGGCCGTCCGCTGTCGCCGCGCATTTCGAACAGCGAGGCAAAGCCGGATACGCACTGGATCAGGTCGTCATAAGCCTGCCGGTGCGAATAGTCGCCGCCCTGGCCAAAGCCGGCGCAATGAACATAGACGATGCCCGGATTGACAGCCTTGACGCTTTCATAGTCGAGACCCAGCCGCTCCATCCCGGCGAGGCGGACATTGTGGAAAAACACGTCGGCATGTTTGAGCAGTTCGAGGATAACCGCCTTGTCCGCCGCATCCTTGCCGTTGAGCGTGACGGATTTCTTGTTCCGGTTGAGCGCCGTGAAAATCGGGCCAAGGTCGCCTGTGGGATTGTCCCCGGCATGGCGCATCATGTCGCCGGCCATCTTGCCCTGACCATTTTCGATCTTGATCACGTCGGCGCCCATATCGGCAAAGTTCAGCGTGGCGAACGGCCCCAGTACCACGGTCGACATGTCGACAATCTTCAGGCCTTTCAGCGGCCCCGTTGGTTCTTCGTCCCATTCCAGTTCGGGCCATCCGCTCATCGACACTATCCTCAATTTAACAGGTGCATGAATATGGCTGTCTGTTATCAGTTTTAATCGATTGATGAACTGTTTATTT
Source organism: Pseudomonadota bacterium (assembly GCA_039815115.1). Taxonomy (GTDB): domain Bacteria; phylum Pseudomonadota; class Alphaproteobacteria; order Sphingomonadales; family Sphingomonadaceae; genus Parasphingorhabdus. The sequence goes on from JBCBZY010000031.1 coordinate 2,688, forward strand.
GAGGGATGTTGTTTTGAGTATATCAGATCCGAAAGCCCCGGTCCTGGTCGGGGTTGGGGAGTCGAGCGGAAAAGCGCTCAAGGCGTCACAAGGCACAGAATGGCCGTCGACGGCGGAGCTTGCTTCTGCAGCCGTGAAGGTTGCGTTGGCCGACAGCGGGGCGGGAGAAAAGCTGGCGGCGTCGATTGACTGTCTCCTCTCGACTCGCCTGTTCCACGACAGCGGCTTGCCGCATGCCTATGGCTCGCCGGAAAATCATCCCGAAGCGGTGGCCACCGCGTCCGGGCTGGATCCTGCGACTCTGCTCTATGGCGATGTCGGGGGGCAGAGCCCGCAAAAGCATGTCAACCAGCTCGCCTGCGATCTGCATCTGGGCAAATACAAGGCGGTGGTAATCGCCAGCGCTGAAAATACCGGCACGGTCAAGCGGGCGCGGCGCAGCGAGAAGGCGCTGGACTGGAATCAGGCGGCAACCCGCGACATGACCGACCTGCGCACTGATGAGGACAAGATCCTCACGCCCTATGAATGGCGGCAGGCGATTATCGATATGCCGATGGCTTATGCGATGGTCGAAAACGCCCGGCGCGCGCGTCTCGGCATGGACCGGGACAGCTATGCGCAGGACATGGTCAAACTCTGGTCGGCTTTTGCGGAAGTGTCCACGACCCGCGAACATGCGCAGTTTGCCCGGCACTGGACAGCGGACGAACTGCTCGAAGAAGAGCATGGCAATTACCGGCTCAACGATCCCTATCGCCGGTGGATGGTGGCGCAGGATGCGGTCGAACTGGGCGCGGCGGTGATCATGACCACGGCTGGCCATGCCGCGGAACTGGGCATTGCCGAAGAGCAGATGATCTATCTCCACAGCGGTGCGGATGCCAGCGATCCGCTGATGAGCCTCCGCCCGGACCTGTCGGTTTCCTCGGCGATGGAACATGCCTTCCCGAAGGCGCTGGATCTGGCAGGTTTGCAAGCCGCGGATATTGGCCCGATGGATATTTACAGCTGTTTTCCGGTAGCCGTTTCGTTGGCGATTGATGCACTCGGTTCCCCGGACCGGGCGCCGGGTTCCTATACGCTGACTGGCGGGCTCAGCTTTTTCGGCGGACCGGGGAACAGCTACAGCACCCACGGGATTGTCGCGCTGACCCAGGCGCTGCGCAAGGATGGCAGCAAGCCCGGACTGATCTCGGCCAATGGCGGGGTGATCAACAAGGAATCGGTGGGCATTTATGCGGCGCAGCCGGTGGAAGGCGGCTGGTCGCCCGACCGGATTGCCGCGCCGCACCGGATCGGGAAGCCCGACCATATCCGCGAGGAATATTATTTCACCGGCAAGGCGGTAATCAAAAGCTATGCCATGCCCTATGGCAAGAAAAGCCGCGGCGCGGCGAGCCTGTGGCTGGAAGACGAGCAGGGACTGCCGGCGATTGGCGTGCTGCCCGATGCGCCGGAAGATACCGATCTGATCGGGCTGGCGGTTGACGTCCAGACCCATGACAATCGCAATGTTGCGACGCTGACTGGGTAGGGAAATTATCTCTGGATATATTCCTGGCACGGTGATATTTTTGGAATATGTCCGAAAAAATCAAAAAACTTGACCAGAATGATCGCAATATCCTGAAGACTTTGCAGCGCGACGCGAGCCTGTCACTGGAAAGTCTTGCGGAAAAGTTGAGCCTGTCGACCAATGCCTGCTGGCGCCGGATCAAGCGGATGGAGGCGGACGGCATCATCGCGCGCCGTGTGGCCATTGTCGAGCCGGAAGCGGTCGGGCTCGGCATGACCGCCTTTGTTGCCGTGCGGACGAACGACCATAGTGACCAGTGGCTGAAAAAATTCGCAGCGGCGGCCTCCGGCATCGAAGAGGTGGTCGAATTCTACCGCATGGCCGGCGAAGTGGATTACATGCTGAAGCTGCTCGTGCGCGACATGGCGGACTATGACCGGGTGTACAAGAAACTGATCAAGGCTGTGCCGCTGTCGGATGTCTCCGCCAGCTTCGCGATGGAGCGGATCAAATATGAGACGGCGGTGCCGTTGTAACAGGCAGGATCCGGGCTAACGGATAGCTTTTGAGTCTTTGTTTTGACCTCAAGCGCCGGGCGCGGGGTTTGATTCTTTTTTAGAACCTCAGGCGCCGGGCGGCGACATCCGTCGCCTTGGCTACGCGCCAATAAGGCGCGGCGGCCGGTCGGCCTTGCCTCGCTAGGGCTCGGTTCGGTGCCCCCACGATGTGTCACCAATCCGACGCGCAGCGTCGGCAAGCGCGACTGCGCGCCCGAGCTTATGCGAGGAAAGCCAAGCGGGCGGATGCCCGCGCCCGGCGCTTGAGGGTCTAAAAAAAGACTCAAAACCTCTCCGCCAATCCAAAACTTACCATGAGCGGATGTGGGGTTATATCCACTCCCCAAACCAATCCCTCAAACAGCCACAACTTCCTGCCGGATTGCGCCAAATATCGAATGCCCGTCCGCGTCCACCATCTGGACCTTCACCGTATCACCTGCGCTCATGAACGGGGTTTTCGCTTCGCCGTCACTGATCGTCTCGATCATCCGGATTTCGGCAATGCAGCTGTAGCCGAGCCCGCCTTCGGACACGGGTTTGCCGGGTCCGCCGTCGGCGTCCTGATTGGATACCGTACCGGATCCGATAATCGTTCCGGCGCAGAGCGGGCGGGTTTTCGCAGCGTGGGCGACCAGATCAGCGAGGCTGAATGTCGCATCGACACCCGCATTGGCTCGGCCAAAGGGTTCGCGGTTATAGTCGACCTGTAGAGGCAGATGGACGACCGAATCCTTCCACGCATCACCCAGCTCATCCGGTGTTACGGCGACCGGAGAAAAAGCCGAGGGGGGCTTGGACTGGAAAAAGCCGAAGCCCTTGGCCAGCTCTCCAGGGATCAGGCCGCGCAGCGAGACATCGTTGCACAGCATGACCAGCTTGATGTGATCCGCCGCGTCTGCAGCGCTGACACCCATCGGAACATCGCCGGTAATGATCGCGACTTCGCCTTCCATGTCACAGCCCCAGGCCGGATCGCCGAGCGGGATATCATCGCGAGGCCCCAGAAATGCGTCCGAGCCGCCCTGATACATTAGCGGATCATGATAGAAGCTTTCCGGCACCTCCGCGCCGCGGGCTTTGCGGACCAGCTCGACATGATTGATATAGGCGCTGCCATCGGCCCACTGATAGGCGCGAGGCAGGGGCGAATGGGAATCATTTTCGTGAAAGCGCTCGCAAGGCACGACCTGATGCTCGACATCGCGATAAAGCGCTTCCAGCTTGGGTGCACACTGCTCCCAGTCATCCAGAGCGGCCTGCAGCGTCGGTGCGATATTGTTCGCTTCGCAGCAACGGGTCAGGTCCTTCGATACAACAACCAGTCGGCCGTCGCGCGTGTCATTTTTCAGCGTGGCGAGTTTCATCTTGTTCCTTCGGCTATGTTCCAGATCCGCTCATCCTGAGCCTGTCGAAGGATGAACACGGAGGTGGCATGACAATGCACCTGATTCCCTGCTGCGACAAGCTCAGCTTGATTGGGAGACATGGCGGGGTGGAATCAATGCTCGTCGCGGGCTTTTTCGTGAAGCCAGGCAGCGTGCTGAGGCGCCTTCTTGGTGCGGCTCCATTCTTCCAGCATGTCCGGCGCCACACGGCGCAGTTCGGCCATTTCCTCGTTGGTGCCAATGTCGCAGGCGATTTCCAGACGATGCCCGTTGGGATCGAAAAAATAGATCGACTTGAATATTCCGTGATGCGTGGGGCCGAGCACCTCCAGCCCTTCAGCTTCGGCATTGGCCTTGGCGGCCAGCAGCTCGTCCAGCGTGTGAACCTTGAAGGCAATATGCTGCACCCATTCCGGCGTGTTGGGGTCCTTGCCCATATCCGGCTGTTCGGGCAGCTCGAAAAAGGCAAGGATATTGCCGCCGCCGGCATTGAGAAAAATATGCATGTAGGGATCATGCTCGCCGGTCGAAGGCACTTCATTTTCGGCAAAGGCAATGTCGAAATCCATGCCCATCACGCGCTGGTAAAATTCGGTGGTTTCCTTCGCATCGCGGCAGCGATAGGCAACATGGTGGATGCCGGAAAGGTTGGGCGCGCTGCTCATTCGGCAGGCTCCTTGACGTCGAGCACGCCGCGCGCGACCTGATCACGTTCGATGCTTTCGAACAGCGCCTTGAAATTGCCCTCGCCAAAGCCGTCATCGCCCTTGCGCTGGATGAACTCGAAAAAGACCGGGCCGATTTGCGGCTCGGCAAAAATCTGCAGCAACAGCCGCGGTTCGCCACCTTCTGTCGTCCCGTCGAGCAAGATGCCCCGGGTCTGCAGCTCCGCCGCATCCTCGCCATGTCCGGGCAGGCGTTCGGCGAGCATTTCATAATAGGTCGCCGGCGGCGCAGTCATGAACGGCACGCCCAGTGTCTTGAGCCGGTCCCAGCAGGCGACCAGATCATCACAGATCAGCGCGATATGCTGAATGCCTTCGCCATTGAATTCGCGCAGGAATTCCTCGATCTGGCCCTTGCCGCCTTCGCCTTCTTCGTTGAGCGGAATGCGGATCTTGCCATCGGGCGCGGTCAGCGCCTTGGAGGTCAGGCCGGTATATTCGCCCTTGATGTCAAAGAAGCGGATTTCGCGGAAATTGAACAGGGTCTCGTAATAATCGGCCCAGTATTTCATCCGGCCGCCATAAACATTATGCGTCAGGTGATCGATAATGTTGAAACCTGCACCGACCGGGTGGCGATCCACTCCGGGCAGATATTCGAAATCAATATCATAGATGCTGAGATTTTCGCCGCGTTCGCCGCCTTCATAGCGGTCGACCAGATAGAGGATCGCGCCGCCGATGCCGCGAATGGCGGGGATGTGCAGTTCCATCGGACCAGTTTCAACCTGTACCGGCTCGGCACCATTGGCGATCAGGTGATCCCACGCCTTGCGCGCATCGCGCACGCGGAAGGCCATGCCGCAGGCTGATGGGCCATGTTCGCGGGCGAAATACCAGGCGGCCGATTTGGGCTCGTAATTGATGATCAGATTGATCCCGCCCTGGCGCCAGAGATGGACGTCCTTGGACCGATGCTCGGCGATCTTGGAGAAACCCATCACCTCGAAAACCGGTTCGAGCACGCCTTTTTCCGGCGCACAAAATTCAACAAATTCAAAGCCGTCCAGGCCAGCGGGATTTTCAAACAGATCAGCCATGATTGTTCCTCGAAAATAGATATGTGCGACGATGCGGAATATAGTTACAAATGAAACTATAGGGGATTCGCCGCAGATATGCAAGACAATAGCCACCCGACAAATAGCAGAAGAATCGGGACGAAGACAGGGGAAGACAGCTGATGCAAAAACGCCACCAACTGGTGCTCATGGCGTTTCTCGCCATATTTATCTGTTACATGGACCGGGTCGCCATTTCGGTGGCGATCATTCCGATGGTCGAGACCTATGGCTGGGACCTGTCGACCCAGGGCCTGGTGCTTTCCAGCTTCTTCATTGGCTATCTGCTCACCCAGATTGTCGGCGGCAAACTGGCCGACCGCTATGGCGGGAAGGTGGTTCTCGGATTTGGCGTATTCATCTGGTCGCTGTTCACGCTGGTGGCTCCCCCGGCGGCGGCTCTGGGCATTACCGCGCTGATCGTTGCCCGCATATTAATGGGGATGGGCGAGGCGGTCACTTTTCCGGCTATTTATGCGCTCTATGCCCGCTGGATTCCGGTCAAGGAACGGTCGCGTTCGGCCGGCTTTTCAAACAGCGGTATTCCTCTGGGTACGGTGTTTGCGCTGCTCGCCACACCGGTGATCGTGGCGCAATGGGGCTGGGAATGGGTCTTTTATCTGTTCGGCGGGGTCGGCTTCATCTGGTGCGTGATCTGGTATTATGCGATCGCCCCGTCTCCGTCGCGGCAGAGCGGCATCAGTCAGGCAGAACTCGACCGGATTTCTGTCGACACGATTGACGAAGCCCCGGCCATAGCGACGCCCTGGGGTGCCCTGATGAGCAATATGTCGGTCTGGGCGATCATCGTCGCGCACTTCTGCAATAACTGGTGGTTCTATGTCCTGCTGGCCTGGCTGCCCACATTCGTGACCCAGGGACTAGGGGTGGACTACGCCTCTGTGGGCCTCTTCGCGATGATGCCGCATATCGCGCTGTTCCTGTGCATCAATCTGTCGGGTGTAGTCGCCGACCGGCTGATTGGTGGCGGCATGACCATTACCCGGGTGCGCAAGCTGATGATGATCATCGGCTTTGGTGGCAGCATCACCGCGTTGCTCCTGGTCGGTCAGGCAGAGTCGGCGGTGGTCGCTATTGCAATCATGACCGTCGGCAGCGCGCTGGGCGGTTTTTCGGTCAGCGGCTTCTTCGTCAATCACATGGACATCGCGCCGGAACATGCCGGAACATTGATGGGGATTACCAATACGGCGGGCACCATCCCGGGGATAGTCGGTGTCCTGGTTAGCGGCTGGATCCTCGATGTCACCGGGTCCTGGACGCTGGTCTTTCAGGTCGCAGCAGCGGTGTCGGCCTTCGGCCTGCTCTTCTATCTGCTGTTTGGCAGCGGCGAACGCCAGTTTACGCCCGCAATGTCACACTGAGTCCATTGGTTCCATCACGTAGAACAGACAATCCTGCCGCGCGATAAACGCGTTGGTGGTGGCCATGGAGGGAATGATATCGACGCTGGCGACCAGCTTGCCTTCGTGGACATGGAACAGGTCGCCGCCGATATCCTGACCATTGTCGAGAGTGGCGGTCAGGGGAAGGTCCCCGCCGGAGTCCAGTTCCGCAATGACCTCACCCTGTTTGAACAGGCCGAAATTATACTGGTCGATATCGGGCCGGAAGCGGACATCGGGGCTGCTGCCGTCAAAACCGAAATCCCGCTCCGGGCGGATTTTCACGGTTGCGCGTGTCCGCAGCAGAATCAGATCGCCACTCGCCGGATCATGATAGGGCAGATGATGCATGTGCAGACAGTCGTCGATAAAGCGTGTGGCATCGTCGACGCCGCTCTGGTCATCGGGCTTGCCGCATTCGATCGTGATCGCCGGACAATGTTCGGACAGTGCCAGCGATTGCACGCCAACCGGCTGGCGAAAATAGACCGCCGTGCGTCCGAACAGGCTGGCGAGCTGAAGAAATTCGGGATCCAGCCGGTTGATGCAGCCATAATGCGGATTGCGCCCGGTATTATTGTGCAGATCGATGCTCAGGAAAAGCGGCTGGGCGGTCACGGTTTCGACAACTTTCCGCATGATCCGGCTCTCGGGACATTCCGGCAATTGGGTTCCCGGCCAGACCCGGTTGAAATCCTGCTGATGGTCCAGCACCCGTGCGCCCTGTTCCGCAGCCTCAACATTGCTGATGAACAGCCAGATCGATCGCGGCAGTTCGCTGTCCTGATACTTCCGCAAAATCCGTTGGACGGCATGAAAGCCGACCGGCTCATTGCCATGCTGCAAGATGGTCAAAAAAAGCGGCGGATCGCGGCGGCCTTTCAGATCCACCAGCGTTGGTCCGCCAAGCAGGCCGTGCAGCTCGGCGGGCGAGCAGGTGAGAAAGGCATCCGGCAGGCGTTCGGGACGGGCAAGTTGCATGAGTGTGAGCGGTTATTCTGACGGGCCCAGCGGCCAGCTGTGCACCGGTTCGCCAAGATCCTGATAATGCAGGTAGCTTCTGAGCAGCTGCGCCATGTCGCCGCCATGTTCCTTTACAAATTTGCGCTGCCAGACGGCACCGGTCTGTCCGGTGCGGGCGCGCTGTTCAATGATGCCGAGATAGAGTTCGCGATCGGCTTTTGCAATGTCCAGCTGTTCCAGTCCGGCATGGGCCATGGGCAGGAACTGGTCGCAGATCAGTTCGTCGATCGGACGATCATCAATCTGCTGCCAGCGGATCCGGGCGTCAAGGCCGTCATGCGCGGCGAGATAGAAATTGTCGCGGGCGGTGTGATACTGGCACTGTTCGTGCGGCTTGATGTCGTTCTCGGCAAAATGCGTGACAAGCCCGTAATAGAATGCCGCATTGGCCATGGAGTCGATGATTGTCGGGCCCGCCGGCACGGAACGCTGTTCCATCCGGAAATGCGGCGTGCCATCTTCATCCCAGCCGACAATCGGCCGGTTCCAGCGCCAGATCGTGCCGTTCTGCAGGCGGAGATGGTCCATTTTTTCGGGCGGCCGGTCCGAACATTGCGGCAGCAGCACGGGATAGCGCTGGCGGTTGGCGCAGAAAATATCCCCGAAACCCTCCTCGATGAACCGAACACCAAATGTGACCCGCTCGGCATAATCCCATTTTCCCACAGACACCGCCTGTTCAAACAGCGGAATCCGGCTTTCCGCCCAGAGGTGCCGACCAAACAGATAGGGCGAGTTTGCCGATACCGCCATCAGCGGGGCCGACGCCAGTTTCGACGCGTTATAATAGTCGGTGCCGCCGCTTTCGGGAATCTTCAGGTGGATCTGGAAAGACGTTGCCCCGGCCTCGAGCATCACGTCCATATGCTCGCTCTGCAGATGCTCGACACCGTCAATGTCGAGCATGATCGGCTGGCCCTTGCGCAGACGGAAAATCTGGTTGTTGATCGCCTTGTAGCGTTTGCCGTCCGACATGTTCTTTTCACACAGATCCGCGCTGGTCACGGTGGGCAGGATGCCGATCATGGCCAGGCGAAGATCCATTTCCGCAGCCTTGTTCCGCGCCTCCAGCCACAGCTCTTCCAGATTGGCATGCAGGCGGGAGATGCCGGTACCCGACAGGATCTCGGGATCGCCATTGAATTCCAGATTGAATTTGGACAGTTCCGGAACCACGAGATCATTGTCGAGCGCGGTTATAAATTCCTCGTTCTGCGCCACCGGTTGCATGTTCCGGTCGACCAGCCAGCATTCCAGCTCGAACCCGGCGGTCCTCGGAGATCCGGAAATCCGGCCTTCCTTTTCCCAGGCCATGAGCAAGTCGGTTTCTTTTCGCAGATGTTCCGCAAATTCCCGGGAATCGGCGTCCGTGAAACTGGTGGTCTCGATTTCTTGCCCCATAGGCTCTCCTGCAAAAGCCAGCATATCGCCTTGATCAACTTTGGCAATATCCCCGGCGCTGCTTTCGGCGATTGTGATCCTCTGCAGCGCAAGTCAGGCGGACGGGGTGATGCTGTTCAGATCAGTCCGGCAATAACGTCCCGGAGTTTTTTGAATCGGTCTGCCGTTGTCCGCCCGAAACCGATGTCGATGGGGAGCTCCTTGTCTTCGTGATGGACATTGAGATAGAAAATATGCGCGCCTTTTTCCCAGACCCGGTCATGGTCTTCCCACTCGTCCATTTCATAAAGCGTGAACGCCTTTTCATCATCCATCGTGGCGGGATCTGCGCCGATATAATCGGTGAAGCGCTGGCCGTCATGACCGACCGCCTTGCTGATGGCGGCCCGATAGGAGGCAAGGCGCTGCTCGACCTGTCGATCGATTTCCTCATATTCCATCGATGCCCAGGGATCATCGAAAAACATGTGTGAGGTGCAAAGTCCAATATCAGGCTGGGGGAGAAAATTCTCGCCTTCCGCTTCTTCGTCCCAATCCTCCTCCCAGTCTTCCTCCTCCGCATCATCAGACTCCGCCAGCATGTCACCGAGATCATCCTCGAAAGCGGGCGCGGATGCCTGCATCGCTGCGGCGGCAACAGACAGAAACTCCTCATCTGATGCAGAAACCAGTTTCCGGAACAGAGGTTCCGGGTCATCGGTGAGGGTCCAGCTCCAGATGGAGGGGGTGTTTGTCACGGATCATCCTTCGGTTGCCGGCGGGAAGCCCTATCATTGCCGTTCCCTTGCGCAGGTCAATGAAAATCCCGTGATTTTGGCAGGATACGGACATTGCGCGGATGGCCGTGGCGGGGATAAACGGGCTGCGGGACGATCGGTTCGTTGGCGGCAGGTTCGTGGAGCGCGGCCTGCTTGTCCTCGTTGCGATAGACCGGCCGGTTGACTTCGTCGGCCCTGGCCATGGGAATCTTCCCGCCGACATCCTGGCGGTCCTGAATCGCGATCCGGTCGAGCATGGCGGTGCAGTCTTCCACCCGCGAGACCATCAGATGGGTGACGCCTTCCCGGCTGCGCTGGACTTCGCCGGTGGCCAGCATCAGCCGGGCCGCCATGACCGGCCGCCGCATCGCTTCGAACCGGCTGGCCCAGAGCAGCAGATTGGACACCCCGGTCTCGTCTTCCAGCGTGATGAAAATCGCATTGCCCTTGCCCGGCCGCTGCCGGATCAGGACGACGCCGGCCACCTGGGCCTGCGAGCCGTTTTTCGCTTCCCCGATCTCGGCGCAGCTGAGGATGCCGCGTTCCCGGAAATGCGCCCGCAGAAATTCCATCGGATGGCCTTTCAGCGACAGTCGCACGCTCTGATAATCGGCGATCACATGTTCGCCCTTGGTCATGGCGGGCAGGCGGGCACCCTCTTCCTCGCCCAGTTCCCGCGCCTTTGCGGCTTCGAACAGGGGCAGTGTGCTGACCGGAGTCCGGCGGACTTCCCACAGCGCCTGCCGCCGGTCGAGACCAAGCGAGCGGCAGGCATCGGCATCAGCAAGCAGGCGCAGGGCGCGCGACGGCAGGTCAGCCTTGCGGGCCAGCTCCTCGATGCTGCGAAACGGCCGGGCCGCCATGATCTGCTCTGCCCAGGCCTCGCGAAATCCGTCAATCTGGCGAAATCCGATGCGGAGGATAATGCCTTCTCCTCTCCCCTTCAGGGGAGAGGTCGGGAGAGGGGGAGTCGGACAAGCTGGTGCACTGCCCCCCTCCCAACCCTCCCCCCTGAAGGGGAGAGGGCTTTTAACCTCCACCCGGTTATCCCAGTCACTGTGATTCACATCCGCTTCGTGCACCTCGACCCCATGCTCTCGCGCATCCCGGACGATCTGGGCGGGGGCATAAAATCCCATGGGCTGGGAGTTGAGCAGAGCCGCGGCAAAGATTGCCGGATGGTGGCATTTGATCCAGCTCGATACATAGACCAGCCGGCCAAAGCTGATCGCATGACTTTCGGGGAAGCCATAGCTGCCAAAGCCCTGGATCTGCTTGTAGCAGCGCTCGGCAAAGTCGCGGTCATAGCCCTTGGCGGTCATGCCCTCGATCATCTTCTGCTCGAAATGATGGATGGTTCCGACATTGCGGAATGTCGCCATGGCGCGGCGTAGCTTGTTGGCATCGGAGGGCGAGAATTCGGCCGCGACAATCGCCAGTTTCATCGCCTGTTCCTGGAACAGCGGAACGCCAAAGGTCTTGCCGAGCACCGACTTGAGCTCGTCCGGATCATGCGGCGGTTTCGGTGAGGGGAGGGTGACTTTTTCGATTCCCGAGCGCCGCCGCAAATAAGGGTGGACCATGTCACCCTCAATCGGTCCGGGCCGGACAATCGCGACCTGGATCACGAGATCATAAAATTCGCGCGGGCGCAGGCGCGGCAGCATGTTCATCTGCGCGCGGCTCTCGACCTGGAACACGCCAACACTGTCACCTTCGCACAGCATGTCATAGGTCGCCGGGTCCTCATGGGGGATGGCGGTGAGCGACCATTTTTCCTCCCCGTGCGCAGCATGGGGAGGGGGACCGTTGATCGGAGCGCAGCGGAGATCAATGGTGGAGGGGTCGGCGGTGCAACCGCCGCTTCGCGGCGGCCCCTCCACCATCCTGCGGATGGTCCCCCTCCCC
>JBCBZY010000227.1:0-4819 GCA_039815115.1 Pseudomonadota bacterium
AGATAGAAGCCGTCAAAGGCATTCATCTGATCATTGGGTGGCAATTCCATATGAAGCAGCAGCCCGCCGGGTTTCAGTACCCGATAGGCTTCCTTAAACGCTGCCGCGCGCGCCTTTTTTGACAGTTCGTGCAGGAACATCGAGGAAAAGACGAGGTCGAAGCTGGCGTCGGGATAATCCAGCGCATCGGCGGACATTTGCGCGAAATCAACCTCCTGCCCCTGCATCTTTGCGCGGGCCGATGCATAGCGCAGGCTGCCAGCCGCGGCGTCAATCGCTTCGACCTTGGCATCGGGATAGGTCTGCTTCCAGGGCAGGGTATTGTGGCCGATGGTGCAACCGGTATCGAGAATAGTCTGCGGCTCGAAATCGGGGAACTTGCCTTTTACATAGGCGGCCATGGACAGGCCGATATCATCGAGATTGGCGCCCATGAGCCCCATGGAAAATACCGCCAGCCCCTGATCATAGACTGCTCCCGCCTCAAGCGTTGCGCCGCCGCGCGTATAGCTACCGGGCATGAGATGTACTTCAATCGCATCGACATTGCGCGGGATATCGAGATCGGGGTCGAGTTTTACCGAGCCGGGCTGATCCGCGACTTTCGCCGCTTCTGCCTCCAGCCGTTCCAGATCACGGGCGACAACAGCGCCCGATGCCTGCCAGACCATTTTTTGCGCCTGCACCCGCATGGCCGAATAGATGTTGAACGCCGGATCGCCGCGCAGCGCTTGATGCGCTTCGTTGCTGGTTTCCGGGGCGCGGCCTGTCTCGCGGACAAAGGCCGGCGCTGCGCGCTTGTCATAGGCGGTACGCAAGTCGCCGGCGAGGTCATTGAGAATGAACGCCCGGATGCCGGACACAAAGCGTCCGCGCGCGGCCTCTTCCGCTGTCAGTTCCGGTTTCATCGGATGCTGCAATTCCACGCCCATCAGAAATTCTCCTCTGCAAAAGCCTCTATTCGCGCTGCCTCGCCCGATTGCCGGATCAGCACGCGTTTACGGAAAAAGCGCATCAGGCCGCTCGCCCCCATGCGCGATGCGCCGAGCCCGGAATAGCCAAAGCTCGATTTTTCCGCTTCCCAGACCATCGATGTTAGCGACCCGTCATTTATCGATACCGCGCCCGCCTTCAGATGGGATGCGATCTGTTCCGCTTCCGTAACCGATCCGCCAACAACCGCAGCGGACAGACCGAAGATACTATCATTAGCCTGGGCAATCGCCTCTTCAATCTGATCATAGATTATGACCGGGATGACGGGGCCGAAATTCTCTTCGCGGATAATGTCTGAATCCGGTGGGACATCGGTGAGAATGGTTGGCCTCAGATAGAGCCCGCCGCCAAGATTTTCGACGGTGCCGCCAGTGAGCAATTTGGCGCCTTTCTTGACTGCATCGTCAATCTGATTCTGCGCAATTTCCGCTTGTTTTTCAAAGATAAACGGCCCGATATGACCTTTGTTAATATCGGGGTAATTGAGCGCCACCGCCTCTGCCTGCTTTGTCAAACTGGCAAGAAACGGCTCGGCAATCTCGCGCGCCACATAGACCCGCTCGATCGACTGACAAGCCTGCCCGGTATTGACGATACTGGCCCTAAGCGCCGTCGCTGCCGCCCTCTCCGGATCCACGCTAGCGAGCACGATCATCGGATCCTTCCCGCCCAACTCCAAACTAGCCGGAATAAACGCCTGCGCGGCACTTTCACCAACTTTCCGCCCGGTGGCAACCGATCCAGTAAAGCAGATATAATCGACCTGGTCGACCATCGCCGAGCCCGTAGCGCCATCGCCTTCGACAATCGATAGCACAACAGCTAGTTCTGGGATTTTCCGAATGGTTCCGATCAGCGGTTTGATAAAGCGCGGCGTCACTTCAGACGGTTTGACCATTACCGCAGAACCGGCCATTAGCGCCGGAATCGCGTCAATCAGCGCGAGCGTCATAGGGAAGTTCCACGGACTGATCACACCGACCAGTTGATATGGCACCAATTGTGTCGATGTGGTGATCGTCGGAACTGAAGTCGGCTGATCAGCTGGTTGACCTTCGGCGATAAGCTGCGGCGCCGTTGTTGCCCAGCGCCGTATCTGCCCCGGTACGCCTGCCGCTTCGATTTTCGAAATCCCGCCGCGCCCCGTATCGTCAGTCAACGCAGGGATGATCGTCCCAAGATTGGCTTCGATCGCATCAGCCCATTGCAGCAATATTGCGCCACGTTCTTCGGGTGTCTTGGCTGCCCAGCCGGTCTGCGCTGCGCGCAGTTGTTGGGCAATATCAGCTACCGTCTCGCCACTCAATGCCGCGATCTCATAGTCGGTTTTACCAGTACGCGGATTGCGTATCTTCATTGCTGTGCCTTCCAGCTGTCGAGTATCATATCACCCCGCGCAAACCCGATATCATTGTGCTCTGCAAAGCCCGCGATCAGCTTCTCAAAACCGCTGATCCGATATGGCAGGCCCATGATATAGGGCGTCAGATGCATCGGTAGCATCCGGCCACCATATGACTCGGCCTCCGCAAGCAACCAGTCTGCAGCATCGCGTATCTGCTGGGCATAGCTGTCGACCGAGTGCTGCTGGACATTGATGATCTGGCGATCCGACAATTCATGATTAAGCGGGATATTGATGATCGTTCCAGCGTCTGTCTTAAATCCATAAGGCAATTCGTCATTCGCCCAGTCACACATATATTCAATACCAGCTTCTGCCAGGAGCTTTGCGGTGTTGAAGCTCTGTGACCGCGCTATCGATAGCCAACCGCGCGGCCGCTTCCCGGTCGCTTTTTCCAAGGTGGAAAGCGCTGCATTGATCAGGGCTTTTTCATCCGCCGCATCCATACCACTAGCAATCGTGCCGTTCATATCCGTGCTATGCGCGATGATCTCATGACCACCGGACAGGATATCCTCAATCAGCTCCGGATAGCGTTCGGCAATCACGCTGTTGGTCGCTATCGAAACCTTAGCTCCCACATTCTCGAACGCTCCCAGCAACCGGTAAATCCCTATCCGTGTGCCATATTCGCGCGCAGTATAGTGGCGATAATCTGGATAAGCGGTCTGCATATGGCCGGGGGCTCGGAAGGGATCATCATCCGGCACCATCGGGAAATATTCCAGGCTGATGACCGGCCAAATAAGTAGTTTCTTATCGTCAGGCCATGATACCGGTTTCCGCCCGAACAGGTTGCTATAAGGATAGTAATCATGGTCCATGCCGCGACCACGATTCGGGTATTCGAGATAGCCTGGATCAAGGCTCATGATGCACCTCCGGTCTGTTTCCGAAAGGCATCCACGATGTCACCGGCCCTGGAAATCCATGCCCGGCCATCCCCCGCTATATGTTCGAGCACTGCTTCAAACGGACCAATCCGATGAGGCTGACCAATGAGATAGCTGTGCAGCGGAATGCACATTACAGTTCCTGATTGTTCGCCCTCTTCCGCCAGTCGGTCATATTGCCGTATCAGCGTATCTGCATATTCTCGCGGCGACATATTGTAGATGAAGAAGCCATAATGGTCGTTGACCTCCAGGCTATAGGGGATCGCGGTCAACTGCCCAGACTTCACCTTTACGTCGGTCGGTTGATCATCGTGATACAGGTCGCAGGTATAATCCATGCCATATTCCGCAAGCAGGTCGAGTGTACGCGGCGTATGTGTCAGCGCGGGAGCTAGCCAGCCTCTGATCCTTTGGCCAGTGGAGCGCTGTACCGTTTCAATCGAGTCCTCAATAATCTCACGATCCTGCGCCTCATCCAACCCGTAAGAATAGCGGGTATTGTAACTGCCATGGCTGAAAAACTCCCAACCACGCTGGTTGGCATCCTCTACCACTTCGGGAATATGATCACATAAGGCTACCGACAGGCTGACCGATCCCGGAAAGCCGTGTTTGGTCATCATCTCCGCCATGCGCCAGTGCGACACGCGGTTCGCATGATCGCGGTGGCTATAACCGACAACATCCGGATGCGGCTTTACCCAGCTCTTCCGATGAGGGTTAACTGCCGGATCGAGTTCATAAAATTCCAGATTGGGGGCGATCCAGACCGCGCAAGTCTTTCCCTCCGGCCACTCGATTTTCGGACGACCGCGATAGGGCAGATAGTCATATAGTCCCGGATCGGATTTTTGTGCTTCGGACACTAGCGCGCCTCCAGCCAGTCAATCACGGCCTGCACCGGTTCGACATCCGCGTATTTCAATTGCAAATCAGTCAGGTTGGCAAAATGATAGCTTTCATGCTTATCGGCGCAGGTTTCAATCGGAACGATCGTGCGATATCCATGACTTAGCGCATCTACCGCTGTGGCACGCACACAGCCAGACGTAGAGCCGCCGGTCACCACCACCGTATCGACTTTATGCCATGTCAAATAGCTCGCCAGCGGCGTTTCGAAAAAGGCGCTCGGCATCCGTTTGGTATATTGCAGATCATCGGCCCCTATTTCACAGCGCGGATCAAGCAGGTGCCGCTCGCTGTCATATTTGATATTCTGCAGTGAATCCTCGGTATCGGTTCGCGTACCCCAGACACCAGCATCGCCGGCATCTTCTTTGTAAGCGACCCGGCTCCAGATAACCGGCATAGCTTTAGCCCGTGCTAACGCAGAAATTTGATTAATATAGTCAATCTGATTCGGATCCGTCTCATATGCGGTCTTGAACATGTCCGTCCGCGTATAGGCCTGTTGCACATCGACATTGACGATAGCGAGCTTATCGCCGAAACCAAATTTCTTTCGTGCGGGGTTGCCAATGACTTCTTCAAAGATTTCCCGCGCCGTGCGGCCATCGGAAAC
>JBCBZY010000019.1:0-16503 GCA_039815115.1 Pseudomonadota bacterium
CAGGCCGAAATCGTAAACCTTTTATTTACCTTTTTCGGCCGAAATTCAGCAATTTTACAAGACTGTCCGTATTTGGCACAGAATCGCATTGCTTAATCTAATGTATGGGGAGGCAGGCAAGGACACAGCAAATCCCAATTCGGGCGATCCGGTCAAATGAACCGAAGATGAACCTGTATATTCTTGTATCGTACCGAGCGAACGGCTGATCCGATGACGGCCCGCATGGGGCTCACCGACCGGAAAGCCTTGAAAAACCGGGAGAACAGGGCAATATGGCTCAAAACGTTCCGTTGTGCCTGGACCGACTGAGGGATGGTAAACGACATTGCAACCATGCGTGGTTTCGGGCATAAGGTGACCTATCAGCGCCGCAGTTCAGGGCGCTCATGAAGGATCATGTTTTGTCGAATGATGTAAATAGTCTGGTCGCATCCGCAGACCGCCGGCGGCGTATCGCCATTGCGATATTTGTTATTGCCGTGGGTATTGCAGCGCTGTTCCCGCGCAATGACCGCGCGATGTGGGTACCCGAGGACACGCCATTCGTATTTACCGCCGTGCCGGAAAAACTGCCGGTCGTGTACTTGTCAATCGACGCTGCCGATTCGCTATTGCAACGTTTTGTCGGCCTTGGTCAGGGCGGCCCCAAGAACCGGTCCCGCTTTGCACCGCTGGATCCGGCCGCGATCGATCCGATCGTCGGTCCCACCCGTGCCGCGCGCGGAAATATTCCCGAAGCTGCGGTCCCGCAATTTGGCGAACTGCCCGTAGAGCTGGCAGATGCCGGCTCGGTCCCGGGCGGACCACTTGATCCCGGAACAGGCACCCCGATTGGTGGCGGACCGGTGCCCAATGGCCCAACCACTGGTGGTCCAGGCGGCGGCCCCGGCGGCAATCCCGTCGGTGGCGGTCCGGGCACGATCATCCCGGTTGATCCGGATCCCAATGATCCGACTGACCCCATTGATCCTGTTCCGGATGATCCCCCGATCATGTCCCCCGTTCCCGAGCCAATGACCTGGGCAATGTTCATCCTCGGGTTCGGACTGATCGGCCTGGTGATGCGCGGACGTCGCCGAATGGCAATTGCCTGAGCTCAGGCGGACTGTTCCCACAACACGGGCGTGCAGCCACCTATTCTATCGTCAGTCGGTCGCTCGAAAGGGTGATGGATTCCAGTCGCGACAGCGCATTGAGTCCCAGCAGTGAGGTCTCTGGCCCGTCCGGCATGACGGCAATATCAATTTTCCCGAGAGATTTTCCTTCAACGGAAAGCTTCATCCCTTTCTGCCATTGCATCCGGCTGAACCCCGCAGCTGTCCGGATCCGGGTGCCGGAATCATGGCCTGCGGCAAGACCGATTCTTTTGGCATCAGCTGCATTCAGAACGACCACCGTTGCTCCGGTGTCCACTGCAAAACGCACGGGCACATCATTCACGGCCCCGTTGACATAGAATAGTCCGTTATCCGCCCGTTCGATTTGCAACAGACCGGCAGGCGCCGCGGCTCCGGCAATATGAACCCCGCTGTCCGGCCTTGCGGTCAATGCTGTCGCTGCCGGTGTCGCCGAGAACAGGGAAACCTGCACCCCCGCAAGGGTCAGGCCGCCCATCGCGAGTCCGCTCAAAATCCAGGTTACCGGTTGTACTGGCATATTTCCGGATTAGCGAACGGGTGTTCGCGAACGGTTCAGCAATGGGGTAAATGATCGTTAACGGGAGTTAAAGCCTGTTAAGTTGGCCCGTCACGCAGTGGAGTCCGTGTTGGCCCCAAGCAGGCGGCGAAGCTGCCGTCGCTGGAAAAAGGCCAATATGCCAGCTCCCAGAGCCAGCAGCAGAAATTCCAGCGCAGCAACCCAGTAAGGCCATCTCAGATCGGACGTCTTGCGGTACAGGACATAGTGGTCGGGATGGACCTCCAGACCCGTCTTTTCGTAAAGACGGACAATCTCGTCCGGCAAGCCATCCTGACGCAATGTTCCGGTTACGTTATTGCCGGGGCCATCAGCGGTCGGAACAATCCGCCCATGCTCAAGCAGCTTGTCCTTTTCGGGTACGATACCCGGCAGGCGATTGGCCGGGAGAACAAATTCCGGCCGGAAAACCTGAACGAAATAGCGGGTGGATTTTCGGTCGGCGATCCGACTCACTATCGGAATGAAATAGGTGCGCTGATTGGCCAGAACGAGGTTGCGATCTATGGTCGCCAGCTTTTGCCAGTCCAGCGTACCTGTCAGGCGCGCCGCACCCTCCCGCGGAACCGCGAATGGGAGCGTACCGACTGCAATTTCCTGCCGCTCGCCCGAATCGTCCGGCAGGCGCGCCATCAGGATCAGGGAGATCAGTGCGCCCAGCAGACCGAAGCCCGCGACAGCAAAAAAGCTGCGCATGGCAAGACGGGTCCGGGTAACCGACAGCTTCAGTTGTTCGGCAAGACTGAGCTCGGGCTCGTCCTCGTCCGCGCGGCGCTTGCTTCGCAGCACCAGCCAGAGGATCAGAAGCAGCAGCAGAGTCAACAATATGATCGGCAGGGCCATGGTCAAAATGGGGAAATAGCGGCCAAACCAGATGAACTGCCATTCCGCCAGAATCGAGACCAGCCCGCGATAAAATACGGACTGCGGCAGCAGCAAAAGGAATATGACAATGGCGAATGTGACCGTGACCGGCACAATGTTGCGACGGATCGATGCGACGATCCCTGTCCGCGCCTTTTCAACCATAACGACCCCTTCTGTGCGCCGCAGATATCTGCGGTTTATGTGCGTGTCCAGCAAATTGCTGGAGTCTTACGCCAATTTACGTTTAGCGGATGACGCGATTTGGGCGGGATCCGATACTATTCTGCGGTTCTGCGCAGCACTGCCGCGGGTTGCCGAATGTGGAAAATCAAGACTTAATCCAGAATTAATGTCCCTCTGTTTCTGTCGGCGGCGAGCGGACTCGGGATTCGATCCGCCGCTATGGCTTCGGCCTCACCAGAAGGCGCATTGTCGGGTGCTGCCTGAAACTTGGGTGCCAGAATGGGATCGATTTCCGGGACGAAGGTGACGGTTTCGTCGCTGTTGTCGAGATCAGGATCAATGGCCATGTCGACATTCTCCACCGCCTCATCGCTCCCTGTTCCCGCCAGATTTTCCCCGGCGTAGCTGCTGGTGAAAGCAGCGCGTTTGCCCCAGAAACCCGACCAGCGATAGAAAATATGGGTGCCGATGGTGTTCACCTTGACCAGGTTTTTCGCCCAGTAGGGCAAAACATAATTGGTGTGGTAATGCGTGGCTGTACCGACGCTGGGTTCCACGGTTCCAGCAAGGGCAGCGGCGGCGATTTTCTTCGCCCGGTTCCAGGAAGCCTGACCGGGCGTGCGAGCCAGCGATCCGTCACAGGTGAAAGTGAACTGGCACCCGGTGGAACGTTCGGATCCCTGGAACACGACATCACAGATATTGTCTGGATAGGCGGGATGGCGCATCCGGTTGAGCACGACCTGCGCAACCGCTCTCTGGCCCTGGTTGGATTCGATGGCGGCCTCATAATATATCGCCGAAGTCAGGCAATTCAGTGCCGGTTGCCGGGACAAGGCCAGAGAACCCGATTCCGGTATGGAAAAGGGGCGCGCGGGGACAATCTGCTCTGAGGAAACCGGTATCGCACTGTTGGCACGCTCCGCGTCTTCCCGCGACAGTTTCAGATTTTCGCCATCCTCCGTGCCCGCGGGATCATCGGGTAGTCCCGGCAAGGCGGGGACCGCCCCTCCGTCAGCAGAATTTCCCGGAAGCGTCACCCGGTCCTGGACATTCACGGGAGAGCGGTCAAACAGGGATGACCCGGTGAAGAACAGAACCGCCAGCGGCAGAATCAAGACAGCCAGAATCGCCCCGAAGATCAGGCGCTTGCGCGATCGCGATGATGCCTGGGGCGCGTCAACCGGACCGGAAGGGGGAGAGTCTTTCAAATTCATCACTTTGCATTTTACGCAGTCAGTATTGCTAACCCGTTGCGCTTGATCCGGAGACACGCGTCATCCGGTGATTCCATCATAGAATAAACCAGCCAGGAGCAGAGCGAAAGGCGCTTAACCATCGCCGAAGGTAAATTCTGGTCATGCGGTAACCTTTTGGGGCCGGATTGTGTCGATTCAATACAGTAGCCGGAAAACCCCCGGAATTGCGCCACTTGGGCTGGATTGGAGCAAAGCAATGTGATACGTGCGTTCGAGATTATACAGGGATATGGATATCTTGAGGCAACCAAGCGGAATTCCGCCTTTTTCAGTCGTTGGTGATGTGCGTCTGCCGGAC
Source organism: Pseudomonadota bacterium (assembly GCA_039815115.1). Lineage (GTDB taxonomy): Bacteria > Pseudomonadota > Alphaproteobacteria > Sphingomonadales > Sphingomonadaceae > Parasphingorhabdus. Next base: position 4,306 of record JBCBZY010000019.1, read on the forward strand.
TGTTCCTGCAGCTCTGCGGGGCGCGCGATCCGGCATTCCGGCATTCGTGGACGGAGTCCGTTGTCATGACCGAAATGGCCGCACCTCGCCCGCTGCCGGCTCTGTCCCCGGCAACCATATTGTTCGTGATCGGCATTATTGCAGTCATCGTTCCGACGATGATGTTCGTCGGACGGGAAAGCTGGTCTCAGGAAACCGGCGCACACGGACCGATCGTGCTGTTTACCGGCCTGTGGCTGCTCCGACGTCGCTGGCTCGCTGCCCGGCCGGATATGCAACCGGCGCCAACATTGCCCGTGATTTTGCTGACTGCGGTCGTTCTGCCGCTCTATCTGTTTTCCCGTGTGACCCAGATTGTCGAGATCGAGGGATACCTGATGTATGCGCTCGTGCTGATCTCGCTTTACAGTGTCGTGGGCTTCAAGGCCATGAAACTTATGTGGTTTCCGCTCTTTTACATGCTGTTTGTGTTTCCGCCACCGGACACGCTGATTGCCCTGATCACGCAGCCGCTCAAGATTTTCATCTCCCAGGCCGCGATTGGTTTCCTGCACTTTCTCGGCTACCCGATTGGCGGCGCCGGTGTCATGATCCAGATCGGGCAATATCAGTTACTGGTGGCGGCGGCCTGCTCGGGCCTCAATTCCCTGGTATCGCTTTCCGCCATATCCCTGTTCTATATTTACGTACGTCATCAGGCCAACTGGCGCTATGCTCTGCTACTCGGATTCATGATCATTCCGGTCGCGGTGATAGCGAACTTCATTCGCGTCCTGATTCTGATCCTTCTGACCTATCATCTGGGTGAAGCGGCGGCGCAGAGTTTCCTGCACGATTTTGCCGGTATCACCATGTTCCTTGCGGCCGTCCTGACGATTTTCGCAATCGACAGCATCCTGGAACCGATCTGGCGGCGCTTCAACAAAACCGGAACCCCATCTCATGACGGATAATGTTTCAGCATCTGATAATACAGCGGCACCCAGCTCCTCGGTGAACCGCAGGCACTTGCTGCTTGGCGGAGCATTTTGCCTGGCATCTGGTCTTGCCTATGCCCGCACACCGCAGCCGGTGGCTCCCGTCATCGAGAAGCCGGCATTCGAAAAGCTGATCCCCAATTCCGTCGGGGCCTGGCAGTTTGAAACGTCCAGCGGGCTGGTCTTGCCGCCGCCGGATGCCCTGTCCGACCGCCTGTACGACAATCTGGTGACCCGAATATATTCGGCCGAACAGGATCCGCCGATGATGTTCCTGACTGCCTATAGCAACACGCAGGATGGCGTACTCCAGGTTCACCGACCCGAAATCTGTTATCCGGCAGGGGGCTACGCCCTCACACCGACGACGCCAACAACCATCGACAACGGCATGGGCGGGGAGCTGAATGCAAACACCTTTACGGCGACAGGGCGCGGCCGGACCGAGCATGTGCTTTACTGGACCCGGATAGGCGATCATTTTCCACTCGCCTGGAGTGAGCAGAGGCTTGCCGTTATTCGGGCGAATCTGCAGGGCGTTATCCCAGACGGCGTTTTGGTCCGGATTTCCACGGTGATGCCGGAAATGGATGAAGCATTGCCCCTAATGAGCAAATTTGCTGCCCAGCTCAATCAGAACATGGACGCTCAGGGCCGCGCCTTGCTCAGCGGCATTTCCTCCTGACCGGATATCCGCCGTTCATTCTTCCGGGCGATTGAATTTGTCGAACGGTTTCAGAACCATCACAATATAGGTAACGACTGTGGCAATCACCGCCACAGCCGCGAGCTGATAGCCTTCATTGCCCAGATAGTTCGCACCGGCACAGCCGACGGACGCAACCAGATATTGCCAGAGGTGATCCGGCGGATCATCCTCCATCGACCGATCGAGAAACAGCACGATCAAGCCGCCAAAAATGGCCACTGTTAGCCAATCGTAAATGGTTTCCAATCTAGCCTCCCGTCGCTATAGATATTCTGTATATTTTAACCGGGCCGGTAACAAGCCCATGATTCGTTTTGTCTTTTTACAGGACAAAATATCGGGAGAAGTAACTGTGAAAACGACATTATCTTCAAAGCCAGTGGCATTGATAGTTTTGGCTGTCGGCGCGCTTGCGCTCAGCGGATGCGAAAAAGCGGCCGAAGGACAGGTGGCAGCAGTGGTTAATGGCGAGGAAATCACGTTGCAGGAAATCAACGCGGCACTGGCCCAGGTCAATGCTCCGGAAGGCGTAGACAAGAAATTGCTGCAGCAACGCGCGCTGCAGCAGATTGTCGACCGGCGTCTTCTCGCACAGGCGGCCAAGGAAAACGGGATTGACCAGGATCCCGCCTATCTGATCCGTCAGCGACAGCTGAGCGAAGCCCTGCTCGTCCAGATGTATGCCCAGAAAGCTGGCACGACTTTGAAGGTCCCGGACGAAAACGCGATCAATGACTATACGGAAAAGCATCCGTTCGCATTTGCCAACCGGACTGTCTATGCTGTCGATCAGCTGGTCTTTCCGGCTCCCGAAAATCTTGAGGACCTGAAACCTCTCGAAAGCGCGAATACGCTGGAGCAGGTTGGTGCCACACTGACCGAGATGGGCATCCCGTTCCAGTCGAAAACGGCCCAGATGGACTCCGCGCAAGTGCCGCCGGCAATGATGGCGCAAATCGTTTCGCTGTCCCCCGGCGAACCATTTGTGATTCCGACCGGCGCGTCGGTCACGGCCAGCGTGATCAAGGCGCAGCAGAAAGTGCCATATAATGCCGATCAGTCCGGCCCGGTTGCTGTCAAGGCGATCCGCAACGAGGAAATGGCGAAAATCATGAAGCAACGGCTTGATGATGCCAAGGCCAGGTCAGAAATCACCTATCAGTCCGGCTTTGAACCACCGGCTGAATCCAGCGGTGATGAACCCAGCCCGGCCGTTACGGAAGCGCTTGACGCACCAGCAGAAACGGTCGACGCGCCGACCGGCTGAGCCAGCCGCAGCGCATTTCCTGCTGAAGTTTGTCAGGCAATCCGGCCTCGGCAGGGTCACTCTGCGCGCCTGGTGCCCAGAAAGACTTTTTCTCCCCGCATCAGTCGGTTGTCTACAGACTGACCACCGTCTGCGGTAAATTCCCTGAGGTCAAAGCCGCCGTCCATCAGTCTTTTGCGAAAATCCCGGCCGTAATAGCGGATATGATCATATTGCCCGAAATGCAGTTCCCGGGTCCGGTCATCATCAATGTCTGAATTTTCGTAGGTCTGGTCCCAGCCTTCGATGAGTGGAACCATGGCGATCAGCTGGCCGCCGGGGCTCAGGATCCTGGCAATTTCCGACAGAGCGCGGCGGTCATCGACATGTTCCAGAATGTGCGAGCAGATAACGACATCGACGCTCTCGTCCGGCAAATCAATGGCATGAATGTCGAGTCGGTAATCGGCAGCTGAATCCGGATAGCTGGATGTATGGTAAGATGCGGGTTTCAGGCTCTTGATAATCTTCATGACTGGTAGTTCGGCGGCAAAGTGGAGGACCCGGCGATCCGTGATGGAGAAAAATTGTCGAGACGCGGCAAGCGCAAGCAGCCTGTGTCGTTCAAGGCTGGTACAGCGAGGACACATGACTGCGGTTCTCACCGGCATGCCGAAAGGCCGGAATTTGCCCCGGTATCCGCAACAGGGACAGTATCCGTCATTGGCCTTGGCATGAGATATAACAGCCAGCCTGATCTGCGTCGCAAGGCCTGTTCCCCAAAGCGCGCTCCACACTGCCTTGGCAGTTCGGGGGTTGATCATGAATTTATCCCGGTGGGAGGGTGTAGAAAGCGATATGTTATTGGCGAACCTCGCTTTATGTTAACTGCAAGTTGGTTCGCATCAAGCCTTACCGGGTTCAACCGGTCGTCATAGCCGGTGAAATTTCAGTTATCAGCCCGCTCCCGAGAGGGATTTTTGCCCGGCATGACGGAAATTGCGGCTGCGGCCACGATCGCCGGAAGAACAAGAAAGGCGTTCAACATTGCGTCGAGGAGGACCATGACCAGCAGGATTGCCAATATGGTGCCCGGATTGCCGGCCAGCGAATTCGCGCCGGATTTTCGGGCAACCGGCGCGGAAAATGAGGTCCACATAGCCTGCAGGAACGCAGCGGCAATCAGTCCAAATCCGATCAGTCCGAATTGTCCGATCAGCAGCAGCACCAGTCCCCACGGACGCTTTTCCAGTTCGCGCCACCAGTCCCACTGGCCTGATCCCGCAACGAGATTCTCCTGGATCGCCGGGAGCGTTTTCTGGTCCTGGCCGATCCGCCAGGACAACGACCCGCGGCCCGAGGCTTTTAGCGCGTTCCAGACGATCTGGCCTGCCACTGTTTCCTTGGCGATGGTCCGGAGCGGCACGGCACCGCTCAGATACACCGCCATCACGGCCGTGAAGAGCAAAAGGAGAGGCAGGATGGCTTTGCGCAATATTCGCAGGGCTGGTGCAAAAAAAAGCATGGCAAGTCCGGCAATGAGCAGGATCAGGGCGCCGGCAGATTGCGAGGCTATTGCCATCGCAAACAGCAGCCCGGCAACGGCAATCTGCGGCCCGCGCGCGCCTGTGACGGCTGACCATTTCGCGCGCCAGAAAGCCAGAAGCGCTGCACAGGCTATCCACATTCCATACTGATTGCCATCTTCGAAAAAGGCGAGCGGGCGATTGCCGAAATACCGCTCGGTTCCAATATCAGCAAATGGATGCGGTCCGTAGATCAGCTCATGCACGCGCAAATCCGACAGAGTTTCAAACAGGACGACCGGCAGGAGTAGCAGCGTGAGCCCAACAAAACTGTCGATAAACACGAGTTGCCCATCACGATTTGTGAAATGGATGCGGGCCAGAATCCAGGGAATCGCCCAGACGCAGGCCAGATACAGGCTGGACATCCAGCCGGCGGGGTTGGCCTCTGTCCAGACGGATTGTATCAATGGCCAGAGGCACCAGCCCAGTATCGGCAGATCAGACCAATGCCAGCGGTATCGGAACAAGGACTGCCGGTCACCGACAACTGTTACCATCCAGGCTGCCAGAGAGGCGACAACCGCTTTGGTGAAAAAAATGTCGGCGGGCAGGGCGAACGGCATGATCCAATAGGGAGAGTCTCCTGCTACTTCGAGTGACGGCAGAGTTTCTGCTGGTGGAGACACTGGCAGGAACATGATTCCTGCCAGATAAACAAGAGCAACAGCCTGCGGTGGCGACAGTTTCCAAGATGCGGCTATGGCGAGAAGCAGGAAAGCCATATAGATGATCGCCATGGCATCCATGTTTTCAACCAGCCCCCCGAGCAATATTCGCGCTTTACTCCCTTGCTATAGATCAGAACAGCCACATGTTGCTATTCGATAATCCCACGCAAGCCACCGGGCTCGCCGTATTTCTCGTCACCTTCACTTGCTGTTGGCTGCCGGGGCGCAGGGGAGGATGGCGCTTGCTGGCCGCCATATATCTGGTTCTGGCGGGCGAGATGCTGCTGGAAGGCCGACACGAATTGCGATTGCTCGTCAATGACATGATGCAGCAAGGCGGCCTGTATTCAGGCCGTGGCGGATATCAGCTGGTCATCGCCGGACTGGTAGTGGCTGCGCTGCTTCTTGCCGTCTATAAAATCGTGCGGAGAGGCCTTTGGGCAAAGGTCTCGCAGCGCGGCAAATGGGCGTGGACAGCCACGATCGGACTATTGATGCTCTTCGCTGTCGAGTTTCTGTCGGTGCATGCAGTGGATGCGCTGCTGTATCAGAACAGCGGGGGATTGATGCGAATTGCCTGGATCTGGCTGTTTCTGGCTGGAATCACCGCGGCATCGGCGATCATCCAGGCCCGACAGTCAGCAGGAGACTGACAGTTAACGGATTTGCATCCTTCCCAGAATTCGATAACGCAGCTGGCACTTGTCCGGACCATGTCCGGATTGCCGATTGACGCGGGGTACAGACGGAATACCGATGAGACTGTTATTCGCATTACCGGGTTTCCACCGCTATGAACGCGGGGCAGAAGTAGCACTTCTCTCGGTGGCTGCAGAACTGGCACGTACCGGCGATGACGTCACCGTCATCGGATCCGGAGAAGCGGGGCCGGACGACCCCTATCGCTTCGTTCATGCGGGGTCGATCCGCCGCGAAAATTTTGAAAACTTCCCTTTCATTCCGCCATTTCGCAGCGAAACCGTCTATGAAGAGGCGACATTTGCTGCAGCACTGGCGCGGAAGTACAAGCCGTCGGATTTTGATGCGGCGCTGACCTGCTCCTATCCTTTTACCAACATGGTGTTGCGCCGACCGGTTTCGGGTGGATCAAAACCACTCAATATCTTCGTGACCCAGAATGGCGAATGGCCGGCCGTTTCCAATGATGCGGAATATCGGTTCTTCTCCTGCGATGGTCTGGTCTGCACGAATCCGGACTATTACGAGAACAACAAATCCCGCTGGAATTGCGCCACCATTCCCAACGGTATTTCGCTGGAGCGTTTCCAGCCAGGTCCGGGCAATCGGGAAAAATTCGGATTTCCGGAAGATCGCAAGATCGTGCTGATGGCGAGCGCGCTGATTACCACCAAGCGCGTGATGGACGGGATGCGGGCTGTCGCGCCAATGGGAGATACGCATTTCGTTGTCGCAGGTGACGGACCGCTGCGTGACGAGGTCAAGGCGCTGGCCGCGGAGATCCTCCCCGGCCGCTTTACCCAGCTTACCGTGTCTCCGGACGAAATGCCGGAACTCTATCAGTCAGCCGACGTGTTCTTGCACATGTCGCTGCTTGAATCGTTCGGCAATGTCTTCCCGGAAGCCATGGCATGCGGCCTTCCGATCGTCGGGCATGATACGCCGCGACTTCGCTGGATCGTCGGTGATGACGAGTTTTTGGTGGACACGGAAAATTCCGCGCAAACGACAGGCGCCCTGACAAACGCCCTGGCCGCAGTGAACAACCCGGTGCGGAAAGTGTCGTCCCGCGTGGCGGACTTTTCCTGGGCTCGCATCGCGGAACAATATCGGGAGTTTATCAGTGGCTTGCTGCTGAATAGAGCATCAGGCTGAAGCCGATTCACTGGCTAGTCCGGGCATGTCGCTCGCCCCGGGCAAAATCCGAAAGCTACAGTCTGCCTGGCAGGCAAAGGTGTTGAAATGTTTCAGATTAACGGCTTGAACTGCATGTCTGTGCCGCCAGATTGGAGGATTAACAGCGTGACCTGGCAAGCGCGATTTGGTAGTTTCCTGCGATGATCGGGATTTCGGCCAGAATCTGGACAGCAGGCGGCGCTTTGGCGGCGCTGGGCGCGATGTTCGCGGGTTCGGCCTTCGGCACAGCTTCGGATGAAGTGGAATTGCCGATTATTGCCAGTGAATTTGAAGTTGCCAGTGAAATGCAGGCATCATGGGGTACTGGTGATATTCCGCCGAGCTCCGCGCCTGACATTGTCGGAGCCTTTCGTTTTCTCTGTTCACCCGGGCAGCTCAGCTATGATGATCCCATCGTCTATCCCGGAGAACCGGGCAAGTCGCATTTGCACCAGTTTTTCGGCAATCTCGAGGCGGATGCGTACAGCACTTATGCCAGTCTCAGAAAATCGGGCGACAGCACCTGCAATAACCGGTTGAACCGCTCGGCCTACTGGATGCCGGCCATGCTCAATGGCCAAGGCCAGGTGATCAAGCCGCATCATGTCAGCATCTATTACAAGCGGATCCCTTCTTCCTCACCGGACTGCGTGGGCAAGGATGATGAGCCCGCGATGAAATGCGTCGGTCTTCCGCGCGGCTTGCGCTTCATTTTCGGGTTCGACATGCTCAACATGAAGGGAGAGAAGACCGGTGGTGGTTATTATAACTGCAAGGGGCCGGGCGCAAAACCAGGCGTGTATCCTGACATTGTCGAGGCCGGGAAACATTGCCCGCGCGGCAGTCAACTGGGCGCGATTATCGCTGCACCCAATTGCTGGGACGGAAAGAATCTCGACAGCACGGATCATCGCGGTCATGTCGCCTATCGCAATAGAGGCAATGACGGAAAGGCGCGCTGTCCCGACAGCCACCCCTACCGCATACCAACTTTCACGCTGGCCGCCTGGTATGACACCGATGAGACGCTGAACCGGTCGGGGAAATGGGATCCGGATAATCCCGGCTGGCACTTATCCTCGGACCTCATGCCCGGCAAGAAGATGATGCGTCCGGGAAGTACGTTCCACACCGACTGGCTGGGGGCATGGGATGACGAGGTGCTGGCCATGTGGACTGGGCATTGTATCGATCGCATGCTGAATTGTTCCGGAGGTGATCTTGGCAATGGCAAGCAGATGAAGCTGACGCATGGGTACAAGTTCGATGGCAAGCCGCGCATTGTGGACATTCCGCCGCACCCGCTGGGGCAAGGCGCGCAACACCATCATGGTCATGGCATTCCCGAAGAAAAGCGGGGTATGCAGGAATCATGACGTGGCTGATTGGGGGGCTGTGGGCCGCAAGCTGGGGGCTGGCGCTATTGCTGGTGCTGCTGTTCACCATTTACTGCATCGAGATAATTGCCGGAATATGGCGGAGTCATGCCAATCCTTCAGAAACGCAGGCCGCGGAAGCGCTTGCCGGACGAACGGTTATTCTCATCCCGGCGCATAATGAGGAAGCCATGATCGCAACCACGCTGGCCGAGTTGCATGCACGCATTTCTGATCCAGTCTCAATACTGGTGATAGCCGACAACTGTTCGGACAAAACTGCCGATCTTGCGCGTGCTGGCGGGGCGGTGGTGCTTGAGCGGCAAGATGAAGATCTGCGCGGCAAGGCCTATGCGCTGGCACATGGCCGGGACTGGCTGAAGGCGGATCCTCCGGATTGCGTGGTCGTGATGGATGCCGACTGCATGCTGACGCCCGGCAGCGCGGAATTGCTCGCCAGCCATGCCTTGGAACATGGCGTGCCGGTGCAGGCGACAAATCTGGTGGAAGCCAGTTCAGCAGCGCCGCCAATGGTGCAGATTTCAAATTTTGCCATGCTCGTAAAAAATCTTGTGCGCCAGCGCGGCATGACCAGATTGGGAGGCGCAGCCCTGCTTACGGGAACCGGCATGGCCTTTCCCTGGCCGCTTTTTGCAACCGCGCCGCTGGCCAATGCCGAACTGGCGGAGGATCTGGCGCTTGGTGTGACCTTGACCAGACAAGGGCATGTTCCGCGATTTGTGGAGCGGGCGCGAGTCTCCAGTGATGCGGCGGCTCGCGAGGACACGCTGGTCCAGCGGACCCGCTGGGAGCATGGCTTTGTTTCCACCGCCCGGCGATACGCCCTGCCGCTGATTCTCGCTGGCATAGGGCGATTCTCGGCTTCCCGCCTGTTTCTGGGTCTGCACCTGATGGTGCCGCCACTGGCCTTGCTGTTTGCCCTTGGATTTGGCGTCTTTGCAATTAATGCACTTGCCGGACTGGCAACGGGGGACTTTCTTCCCGCACTGGCCATTCTGGCAGCGATTGCCGTGGCGGCAATTTTGACCATCCTTGTCTGGTTCCTTCATGGACGCGATGTGCTGACCGGCGGCGCGCTGCTTCGTGTGCCCTTCTACATCCTCTGGAAAATCCCCGTTTATCTGAAGCTGTTGGCGGGCCGCGAAACGCGCTGGATCCGGACGCGCCGGGCGGGCGAAGAGGCGCCTGATCCCTGATTGCGAAAGGGGCTATTCGGCGTTCGAGCCGAATCTGTCTCGCAGATAGATCGGGAAGATGCGCATGTCGTCCACCAGATATCGTCGCCACAGCCGGCGCGGTTCGCTGAGCAGCCGGAAGGCCCATTCCAGTCCTGCAGACTGCATCCATTGCGGCGCGCGCTTCTTGGCAGATGTGATGAATTCCAGCGAAGCGCCGATGCACAGCCCCACGCCGCGGCATTTGCCAGACAACTGACATTGATGGGCGATGATTTCGCTTTGCGGAGAACCGATGGCGAACAGGACGTAGTCGGCCTGACTGTCTGCGACGAAGCGGCAAATCTCCGCCATCGCTTCCGGATTGCGGAGCACTCCCATGGGCGGAATATGCTGGCTGTAGGAGGGGTGGGGATGGAGTTTTCGCATCTTGCCCAGCAGGTCCGCATCGCCGCCGATGACAGCCACCTTGTCGCCGGTCCCGAGCCGGTCCCGAAAAAGTGCTGCAGTGAGATCACTTCCTGGAACAAGGGTGAGCCGAAGCCCGGACAGACGGGCCAGTGTCTTCAAAATCCGGCTGTCGCAAAGGGTGAGAGCGGCACCAGCATAGGCTTCCCGATAGGGTCCGAGTTGCGGCCCGGGTTCCTTTGGGTGCAGATTGACCATGTGATCGACATTGGGGGTGACGACATAGGAGAATTGCTCCTGTTCCGCCAGCATTCCGATCCGGTTCATAGCCGCAGGCAGGTCGATCGGCAGGATGTCGACATCGAGAAATCGCACGGGAATTGCCAGTGCCTCTTTCGTGTCTTCCACCAGATTGTCCACCATTAGCCAAGCCGTCCGAACAGACCGCGAGTTGGCGGGGTTCCAGGCGGTGGGTCAATCGCATAGATGGTCCGGGCATCCTCTTCCATCTGACTGGCCTGTTTGACACAAACATTGTTGCTGGCCCGGCGGCACATGTCTGCAAGTAGCTGCCAGGCCTTCAGTGAGGCCGCAGTATCGCGGGCAAATCTGCGGAGGGCCAGAATGGCCCTTACCGGTTCACCGTTCGACATCAGGAAGTCGCCATATCTCCGGAACAGAAGCAGGTCTTGTGGCAAATTCTGTGCAGCGTCGCGGAATATCCGCTGGGCACCGGCTTCGTCATCCCTGGCGAGATAGACATCGATCAGGGAAAAATATCCGGCCCGAAGAAGCGGATTGTCACGCACAATCAGCTGGGCATCATTTTTGGCCTTTGCATAGTCCCGCTTCTTGACCGATTCCCGGACCTGGATCAGCAACGCGTCCGCATTTGTCGTGTCTTCTTCCAGCAATTCGGCGGCAATTGCGGCCCCTTCTGCAGTTTCTCCCATCTGGTATACAGCGCGTGCAAAAAGCGCGCGCGCTTCGGGCCAGAAACCGCTGGAAACCGAAACCAGGATGCGCCGTGCATCACCGGGCCGGTCGGTTGCCAGGAGATAGCGGGCGATATTGATACGGGCTTCCAGAGAGCCTTCCTTGGCAAGAAACTCTTGTGTGGTTGTGCTGAACGGCTGCGAATCATATTCCAGCCAGATATCTGTCAGCGCTTTCAACAGGACCTGGTTTTTCACATCGGCACGCAACAGCTGGTCTACAAGTTGCCGAGCCCTTGCAGAATCGCCCGATTTATAGAGCGTGTTGATATAGTCGATGGCCAGAGAATGATCATCGGGACGCTTTTTCCGCAAACGTTCAAATGTCGCGAGCATCTCTGGCAGGTTGCGCAGCTCCCGGTAGATCTCGATCAGGGTCAGATCCATACCCTCGGTATAGCCAATCTTTTCTACTGCATCGAGCAGCAGGTCCCGGGCATCTTCGGTTTTTCCCGAGAGGGCGAGCGTCCGGGCCTGAATTATCAGGCCGGCCTCGCTGTCTGGCCTGACGGCCAGAATGCGTTCGGAATAACCTTGTGCATCGTCATATTTCTTTTTGACAAGAGCGATCAGGCCCTTGGTCAGCAAGGCATCCGGCTGTTCGGGAGAAAAGGACAAAATCGTGTTGGCCGCTTGCTCCGCTTCCTGCAGATACCCCGTCTGAAGACCCAGTTGGGATACGGCCTGCAAGGCTTCCGGATTTGTCGCTTCCAGCGACAGGGCGTCGGAATAGGCCTGAAATGCGTCTCGCGGCCGACCCGATGCAAGGTCAATCCGGCCTTTCAATATATGCAGGTCCGGATCATCATCACGTGCTGCCAGCGCCTGGGTTATGGCTTCCTTGGCACCATATAAATCCTGCGCTTCCAGCAATTGCTGGGCACGCAAACCGGCTTCGGCGGCCTCTTCCAGATAAGAGCTGCAGGCGCTGAGCAGAGGTATGGCTAGCGCCAGGATCAAAAGAAGCCGCAGTTTTCGAATCGGTTCGAACATTAACAACATCTTTTGCCCCGCCCGTTAGAGAGTCTCAATTTATAACGCCTTTAACCCTAAATAATGAACAAATTTGCCGCAATCCGGCGCGTTTCGGCAGGAAACTCGATGTTTTGCAGTGGCAAGCCCGGATTTTTACGACTATAGCACATCCGGTATAGTTCAG
>JBCBZY010000067.1:0-10710 GCA_039815115.1 Pseudomonadota bacterium
GCGCGGGCGAAAACGATCAATTTCGCCATTCTCTACGGCATCTCTCGCTGGGGCCTCGCCAAACGGCTGGAAGTGGATCCGGACGAGGCGCAGGAAATGATCGACACCTATTTCGAGCGGTTCCCGGGCATCAGCCAGTACATCTCCACAACTCTGCAATCCGCCCGGGAATCCGGCCATACCGAGACGCTATTCGGCCGCAAGACCTGGTTCGAGCGGCTGAAGTCCCAAAACCAGGCGGAACGTCAGGGCAGCGAACGTGCCGCCATCAACGCCCCGATCCAGGGCACCAGTGCGGACATCATCAAACGTGCCATGGCCCGGATGTACCCGGCGCTGGAAGAGGCTGGTCTGGGAGATGTCCGGATGCTGATGCAGGTCCATGACGAACTGGTCTTTGAATTGCCGGAAAGCGATGTCGAAGCTGCCAGCGAAGTCATTCGTACCGTGATGTCAGGCGCCGCCGAACCCGCAGTCAAGCTGTCCGTACCGCTGGACGTCGATATTGGTACTGGCAAAAGCTGGGACGAAGCGCACTAGCGGCTGGCGACTTTCCCAAAAACCCAGCCACCGACGCCGCCCGCCGCCATCTGCGCGACGAACCCCGCCAGCGATCGCGCGCCGCTGATCGGAACGGTCTGGAAGACGATGTACATCAGTCCCAGTGCGGCGCCCATCGCGGCGGCTCCGGCAATCGGATAGGCAACATCTGCCATGTTCGGCAGAAAGCGCTTGATGACCTTCGCGATCAGAAAAGCGATCAGGAAGCTGACCGCGATAACTGCAAGATAAGCCAGCATGTTGGAAATATCGAACAGCGTCATGTTCAGCCGGTCGCCCCAGCTAACCGGAACACCATGGGCGTTCATGACGAACTGGGAATTCAACGCGGTGCCCAGCACATAGGTGACAATCGCACCAGCCAGCAATCCCAGTGTGAAACGTGTTACAGCTGCCATGTCCGTCATCCCCCGTTTGCCGGACAAGCCTAGCCGCTTTGCCGGTCCGATCAAGCGCAAATCGCGGTGGACAAAAGGCTTTCAGGCATTGCATAGAAATGGAAAGGGGAAATCCGGATGCGTTTTCATGGGCTGATATTGTCACTTCTCGCAGGCTGTCTGCTGGCCGCCTGTTCAAATCAGGGCGCTTCCGAATCCGGGGACAAGACCAGTCAGGGATTTGGCCGGGTTGAGGCCGGGCCGGTCAATTATCAGATCGAAACTGTCGCGGAAGGGCTGGATCACCCCTGGTCGCTGGCTTTCCTGCCGGACGGAGATCTGCTCGTCACGGAGCGGAGCGGCCTGTTGAAACGGGTCTCCGGATCTGGTGAAATTTCAGTTGTGCATGATTTCACGAAAGGAGAAGGCCAGCCCCCGGTTCATTCCGGCGCCGGCATGCAGGCCGGCCTGTTCGATGTTGTCCTGCATCCGGACTTTGCCACGAACAAGCTGGTCTATATTTCCTATGCCGCAAAAATGGGCGACGAGAATACGCTGTTGCTGATGCGGTACCGTTATGATGACGCTGCAGAACCCCGTCTTGTCGACGGGCAGCAGCTTTTTGCCGCCTCGCCGGCCCGGATTCAGGGCAATCACTATGGCGCCCGCATCCAGTTTCTCACCGATGGCACGCTGCTGATGCCAATCGGCGATGCGTTCCACTTTCGCGAAAAGGCGCAGCAGCTGGACACGCATTTCGGCAAGATCGTCCGGCTCAACGACGATGGATCGGTTCCCGAAGACAATCCGTTTGTTGGGCAGGACGATGCGCTGCCCGAAATCTGGAGCTACGGACACCGCAATCCGCAAGGCATCATCCTGACCGCCGACAACCGGGTCCTGTCACACGAACATGGCGCGGCTGGAGGGGACGAGATCAACGAAATCAAGGCGGGCGCCAATTATGGCTGGCCGTCCGTTTCCTGGGGACTGGATTATTCTGGCGGACGCATATCGCCATTTGAGGCGCTGGACGGCACCGAACAGTCGCTGGTCCATTTCACGCCTTCCATCGCTCCGTCCGGATTCGCCCAATATTCAGGCGAAGCATTCCCGGACTGGCAGGGCGACCTGTTCCTGTCGGCGCTGGCGCTCAAGCATGTCCGGCATGTCGAGATGAACGCGGATGGGTCCCTCGGCGAGCAGCGCGAGCTGTTTGGCGAACTGGATGCCCGGTTCCGGGATGTGCGCACGGGTCCGGACGGATATCTCTATCTGCTGACCGAAGCGACCACCGGTCCCGACAGCAAGATCCTGCGGGTCATTCCGGCAAGCTAGCCGCCACCCACTGGCCGCGAAGCATGACCGCGCGCACATCGCGCAGCGCCGTCAGATCTTCCAGCGGATTGGCTCCGAGCAACAGCAGATCGGCTCTGGCGCCTGACCGGATGGCACCCGCATCATCCTGTCGCGCCATTTTCGCCGCATTGATCGTCGCGCTGGCCAGCGCTTCCCGGTTGGACAGGCCGAGGTCCCCATAGAGCTGAACCGTCCGGATCAGCGCCGGACCGTAGCTCATGCAATCGGTCGGCGAATCACTCCCTGCCACGAGGAGAACACCGGCTTCTCTCAGCTCCCGGAAATGATCGGTGAGAGCGTCCATGACTGCGCGCGTGCTCGAGTCCTGAATATCGGACTGATTGGCGAGCGATCTCTTGCAGGATACCCGGGCACCGGAACTCAGCGCCGCCATCTCGGTCTCGCCGACAGTGAGTTTCAGCGGCAGATCAAGTTGCGGCGTCGCGGTGACAAAGACGTTCCGCTGGCCAAGGAATGCGTAGAGCTCCCGGCACTGGTCCGCATCCCGGTCCCGATAAAGCTCGGCAAATTTGCGATAGCGACCGTCATATCCTTCGGCGACCCAGGCATTCAGAACCTCGACCATGGCCCGGTTACCGGCCCTGGTGCAGTCCTTGAACAGGTTCACATAGGCATGTTCGATCCGGGTCATGCCGCCCGCTACGGCCTCTCGGGTTGAGATATTGAATGGCACATGCCCGGCCACGGGCAAATCGAACTGACTGGCGGTTTCTGCAATCTGCGTGAAAATTTCCAGGGGGACGCGGTTGTAGATTTTCAGAAAATCCACGCCGCTCGCTGCCAGCCGGGCAATCAGCTCTTCCGCCTCTGCCGGGCTGTCAACAAAAGCCTCGACATTGTTGGACCAGGGTGACCCCGGCCGTTCGATTACCGGTCCGGCAAATCTGAGATGCGGCAGATCCGGGCGCTGCCCGAAACTGCTGGCCATCGGAATCCAGCGGACGTCCATGCCCGGATCGCGTACCGATGTGATGCCGCGGGCGAGCAATGCCTTGAGCCGCTGTTCAACCGTCCGGCGCTTGGCTTCCTCGCTGATCACGCGGTCACTGGGTGCACCCGGATGATCGACCGAGGTCAGATGTACATGGGAATCCCACAGGCCCGGGATCAGAAAACCACCGCTGGCATCATAGCGGTGATCTCCGGCAACCGGGGCGCCGGTTCCATGCGGGCGTATCTCTTCAATCCGGCCGCTGCGAACAATCACGTCCTGCCCGGATATCATTCCCTCCCGGTCCATCGGAATGACCGTCACATTCTCGATAACGATCCGGGTGGTCGAACCGGACTCGCCGGCCTGCACCGAAGAAAGGGGAAAAAGCAGGGCAATGGCCGGGAAAAGGCAGCAGAGCAGACGGAGCATGAGAAACCTGTTTGTGGAGACTGTCAGAGCCGGCAAGGTCGCTCAGTTCCTTCGATAACCGCGAGAAAAGCGATGAACGCGCACGGCGCGTCGGTAAATCTACCCGGGCGAGGGTTACACTGTCCGATCGCGGACCGCTTTCGCCCCGGACCGGCTTGCCATGACCGCATCGCCATTGGCGAGATGAAGTGTCATCCGGCCACTTCCAGCCGGCTCCAGCCGTTCCACCCGGTCGATATTGACGATATGTGAGCGATGGACGCGCAGAAAGGCGGGACCCAGCATGGCTTCGAGCTCATTCATGGTCTTGCGAATCAGATGCTTGCCGCTCAGGGTCACGATTTCGGCATAATCCCCGGCACCGACCACCTGGACAATCCGTTCCGGATCCAGCGGACGGGTTTCATCTCCGTCCCGGACAAACACGCGCCGCGGCTGGCTGCTGGCGGCCTCTTCCGAAACCGTTGAGACTGAGTCCCGGGATCGCAGTGTCTCGACATAGGCCAGCAAGGCGACCAGCGCATAGAATGTCGCCCCCTGCATCATCTGCCACAGCGCGGCCGGGCCCTGGAAGGGCCGGACCGAGAAGGTCATGAAACCGTCCCCATTCGTCATCCCGAGCAGCACCATGAGCAGGAAGAACCAGGCCGCCGAGAACAGCAGGCCGATCAGGACATGGACGATGATCTGAACCGCGGGGGTCAAGGCGAAGACGAAGCGCAAAAGGAGGAATCTGGTTGCGACTGAGCATAACAGGATAGGCAATATGTTGGAGATCATCGTCGCCAGCCATTTTCCCGGTGACAGGTATCCCGAGAGTGGCAGGATCATGCCATAGGCGAGAATCAACACCAAGACGCATAGGAGATAAAACCCGGCTGTTCCGGGACGCATCTCCAGATTTCGCAAGCGCTGATACATGTTGTGAAACTGGCATCGCTTGACCGGTGAATCAACACGGGATTGCAATTCCGAAGACATGCAAGACAAAGACACATCTCCGTCGCAACCCGTCTTGCATTCATCGCAGCCTGCTCTACGATATGGTCAGACAACAGGGGAATACATCATGCGTCCAGCCAGACCGGCACTTGGCCTATCCGTCATCGCGTCCCTGCTCCTGACATCCCATTTTCCGGCAGTGGCCGAAACACCGGAAGAAGCGCTGGCGTCGCGATTCCGGGCGGTCGAAGCGCTGATCGACGGCCAAATGGCGAAAGAAGCCGTTCCGGGTGCAGCCATCGGTATCGTGCATGACCAGAAAATGATCTGGAGTCACCAGTTCGGCGTTGAAAGTCTGAAAACCGGAGCGCCGGTGACCAATGACACGCTGTTCAGCATCTGCTCGGTTTCCAAATTGTTCACCGGCATTGCCGCGATGAATCTGGTGGAAGAAGGCAAGCTCCGGCTGGATGCGCCGGTAGCGGAGTATCTGGGCGGCCTGAATTTGCAGGACGGGACAAAAGCAGAGGAACCCGTCACAATTCGCAACATCCTGTCCCATGTCTCCGGCCTGCCTCGGGAAACCGCGCAAGATTATTGGGCGGACAACAGCTTTCCCGACTTCGACCGGCTGCGCTCGGAAATCCCGGCATTTGAGCAATTATACCGCCCCTATGATCACTGGCAATATTCCAATCTGGGCATGTCAATGCTCGGTGATGCCGTCGGATCGGCCAGCGGCAGCAGCTGGGAACGCTATGTCCGGGATTCGATCCTGCAACCGCTCGGCATGACCCGGACCGCCACCGACATGCCGTTCGATCAGGTCGGCAGGGGATTTGCCCGGGGTTATTATGTGCGCTCCGCCAAAGGCGAACGCAAGCCGGTTGCGGAGCATCAGTTCCGGTCTTTCGCTCCTGCAGCGGGCATTGCCTCCAGCGTGAACGACATGGCCAAATTTGCATCCTGGCATTTCCGCCTGCACCGCAATGGCGGAGAGGAAATCCTGCGCGCCACCACGCTGAAAAACATGCAGCGGGTGCACTGGGTCGGCCCCGATTTCAACGAACCGGCCTGGGGTCTGGCTTACGCCACCCGGCGCTATGGTGACACGACCATGTGGGGCCATGGCGGATATTGTCCCGGTGCGCGGACCGAATTTGTCATGCGGCTGCCCGACCGGATCGGAATTGTCATGATGACCAGTGCCAACGACGTGTCTCCCGGATCGATGGTCCGCACGGTCTATGCCTTGACCGAAAGCGCGATTGGCAAGGTTCATGATGCGAAGGACAAAAAGAAACAGCCGGCAAAAAGCAAGCCGGACGACGAGAAAGCGGCCAATCTGCGGGACTATGAAGGCTATTATCTCGTCGAGAATTATGACTGGGATGTCTATGTTGGCGTCAACGAGGACGGGCTGTTCGCCATGCCGATTTTCAACAGCGATCCGGCAGGCAATATGGAAACATGGAAACATGTCGAGGGCGACACCTTCCGGCGCAAACGCAAGGATGACACGCTGGCGGAAGCGATCACGTTCGAACGCGGTGCCGATGGCCGGGTCACCGGCTATGCCCAGCACAGTTATCGCTACAGCCGGAGATAACAAGACGGTCCGGTTTCCCGGCTCGGGAATCTATAGATCCAGTGTTCGCGGCCGAGCCTGCCGGTACGTGCCGAGCAGCCGAACACTATTGCAGTGAAAGCCCAGCTCGGCGATCGCGCGATCTACGGGTGCGTCGCCGGGTGCACCCTCGATATCGGCATAGAATTTGGTCGCCGCAAAGCTGCCGCCTTCCTGATAGCTTTCCAGCTTGGTCATGTTGACACCATTGGTCGCGAAGCCACCCATCGCCTTGTAGAGAGCAGCCGGAATATTCTTCACCTCGAAGATCAGCGTCGTCATGACCGGACCATTGGGTTCAGGCATCGATGCCTCAGCCGCCAGAACCACGAATCGTGTGGTGTTGTTGTCGGCATCTTCAATCGCCTCAACCACCGGTTCCAGTCCGTAGAGTTCCGCAGCCAGCGGCGGCGCGATCGCGGCCGCGTTGTCATCGTCATTCTGCGCGACATAAGCTGCTGCTGCCGCCGTATCGGCATAGGCGACCGGAATGATGTCATTGGCCCGCAAATAACGCCGGCACTGACCCAGCGCCTGCGGATGGCTCATCGCGGTCCGGATCGACGCGTCTGCGGATTTCGCCATCAGACAATGACGGATCGGCATGAAATGCTCCGCGACAATGCTCAAACCTGATTCGGGGAGCAGGAAGTGCATGTCCGCCACCCGGCCATGCAGGCTGTTCTCGATCGGAATGATCGCGCTGCTGGCCTTGCCCTTGCTGACGGCATCCAGCGCATCTTCAAAGGAAAAGCAGGGAACGGGTAGACACTCGGGATCAAACTGCAACGCCGCCAGATGGGAATTGGCACCCGGTGCACCCTGAAAGGCAATCGCCCTTTCCGGCTGATTTTCAGCAGTTTCGGTCATTTTTATGACCATCTTCAATGCATTTTGCGGAAAGCTGTCCATTGGCCCCTCTTGCTCCAGATGCCTCGTTAGTCGAACAGCTGGTGAAAGAGCAAGGCCCGCCAGTCAGGAATGGCGAATTTGCACCAATTTGACCAATGAAGTCTTGCGTTGGCCTCGCGCCCTTATTAGAGAAAGCCGGAACTTTCGGCAGGCAATCGACCTGCCAGCTCAACTCGGGGTTAAGAGATACAGATGGACAATAACAACACCATTGCAGGCTGGGTATTGGCTGGCGGCATCGCCGCTCTCGGATTTTCAATCCTGAGCGGCAAATATTTCCATGCCGACAAACCCGAGCGCCCGGAAACAATGGGCTATGTGATTGAAGGCGTTGAATCCGCTGATGGAGGCGCCGAAGAAGTGCCCATGAGCATGATGCTGGCCAAAGCCGACATCTCTGCGGGTGAAAAGGTGTTCAAAAAATGTGTCGCCTGCCACACGATCAACCAGGGCGGTGCCAATGGCATCGGACCGAATCTGTATGCTACATTTGACAAGTCCCACGGCCATGTCCCCGGGTTTGCCTATAGCGAGGCGCTGACGTCGATTGATGGCAACTGGAATTTCGACAATATGAATGCCTGGCTCATTTCCCCGCGCCGTTATGCCCCGGGTACAAAAATGACCTTTGCTGGCCTCGGCAAGCCGGAAGACCGCGCCAATGTCATCGCCTATATGAATGCGCAGGGTTCCAACCTGCCCTACCCGGAACCGCCTGCAGAAGAGGCACCGGTTGAAGAAGTCGAAGCAGATGCCGCCGCGGCCGAAGTGGCAGAAGAAACCGCAGAAGCCGACACCGCTGCCGCTACCGAATAAGCTTGGGAAACAAGCCCTTCCAATTTCCGTCAGGTTGCCGATTGCAGTTTTGACAGCGATTCCAGCTTGTCCGACATTACCGCCGCAAATCGCCTGAGCCTCAGTGACTGTCGGCTGGCGGGGGCATAAGCGATGTTGATGGCAAGATCCGGCGCACGCCAGTTCGGTGCCAGCCGCACCAGGTCTCCTGTCTCGAGATCCTGTCTGATGAGCCATTCCGGCAAAACCGCATAAGTATGACCCGAACGCACTGACCGGAGAATGGCAGCGATATTATTGGTCAGCAGAGCTGGTCGGGCGTGCAGGGATTTTCGCCTGCCTTCCGCATCCATGAGCGGAACCTTGCCGGCTTCGAACGGCGCGAGTGCAGCGAAAGGAAACCGGGACAGGTCACTGATCTTTTGTGAGCCGGCGACACCGCGGAAGTCTGGCGTTGCTGCCAGAATGCGGCGGACCGAAATGACCGGACGCACGACGAGCCTGTCATCGGGTACCGGACCGACCCTGATCCACAGGTCACAGCCCATGCGGGAAAACCGGATGACATCGTCATCAAGTATCCATTCGATCTGCACGTCCGGCCAGGATTGCTGAAAGGCGGCAACCGCATCGGCGAGCACCGTCTGACCAAGGGCAACCGGCGCGACCACTCGCAATACACCTTTCATCGCTTCGGCTTCTCCGGCGAACCGCTCTGTCAGCATCTCCCAGGCACCGAGCTGATCTCGGGCACTTTCCAGACAGGCCTCACCCGCAGACGTCAGGGCCAGGCTATGCGTCGTCCGCGAGATCAACTGGACGCCAAGGCGATCCTCAAGGTCGGATAGCTGGCGGCTGGCGGACGCCTGCGACAGACCCAGATCGCGGGCGGCAGCGCTGATCGAACCGCGTTCTGAAATCCGGACAAAAGTTTCGAGCAGTGTCAGGCGATCAAGGCTTTTACTCATACGTATTGCGTATAACTGATACATCTATTCTCTGTCTACCGTATATCATTTCTGACTGCCATCTACTCCTCACCGGTCGATTGACGGCCAGACACAGAAGGAAACAGACATGACAGATATGACCAGCAGAACATTCGCCCTCGAAGGACAGACCCCGGTCAACCGGATGGGTTACGGAGCGATGCGGCTCACCGGGCAACCGGGGAATTTCGGTCCCTTCGAAGACTGGAATACCGGCATCGCCCTGCTCCACCGAGCCAGCGAACTCGGCGTGAACTTTTTCGACAGCGCCCATGCTTATGGCCCACAAACCGCAGACCAGATTGTGGGAGAAGCCCTCGGCGTCAGCAAGGCCGTTCTTGCCACCAAGGGCGGGGTTTCAAAATCCGCGCCAGACAGGATCACGGTCGATGGGTCACGCAGTACCCTGCACCGTCAGATTGATCAGGCACTCGTCAACCTGCGCCGGGACCGGATAGACCTGTTTCAGCTGCACCGCGTCGACCCCGACATTGCTGTCGAAGAGTCTATCGCAGCACTGGCCGAAGCACAGGATGACGGACGCATTCGGCACATCGGGCTGTCCAATGTCACCCGCGAGCAACTGGACAGGGCGTTGAAGGTTGCGCCAATCGCATCGGTGCAGAATCGCTACAATATGGCAGAGGCCGGAGATGATGATCTGGTTGATTACACCGCCGCAAAGGGGATCGCGTTCATTCCCTATGGGCCGCTCGGTGCCAACCCCATGCAAAAAGGTGCGAAACTAGATCCTCAGGCTGCGCTCGCCTGGCTGTTGAAGCGGTCTCCCAATATCATCATTCCCGGAACGACTGCCATCGACCATCTGGAAGAGAATATCGCGGCATGGGATCAACTATGAATTCGCCGGGAAGATCAGAAGCAAGTAAGGAGCGACGGAGCAAATTCCACCTTGTCTTTGCCAGCTGGCTGGGAGTGTGGCCGGTCCTGACCGGTCTCTCCTTTGCCCTGACTCCTCTGTTACAGCCATTACCGCTGGCCGCACGCACACTGGTGATGAGCGCTATAATGGTACCGATCATGATCTTCGGCGTGATGCCTGCCATCGAGAGATTGCAGACAGCTTTGTCAGCGAGGTTTTGTCAGCCACAATCCAGATCGTAAAAGTCCTGGATGATCTTCCAGGCTTCGTCGGCGGTTTCGACAAACTGGAACAGGTCGAGATCTTTCCTGCTGATCGTGCCTTCCTCGGCCAGGGCTTCGAAATTGATCACCCGATGCCAGAAATCGCGTCCGAACAACATGATCGGCAGCGGTTCCATCTTGCCGGTCTGGATCAGGGTCAGCAGTTCGAAAAACTCGTCAAAGGTGCCGAAGCCGCCCGGGAAGACGGCCACCGCCCGCGCGCGGAGCAGGAAGTGCATCTTGCGCAGGGCGAAAGCGTGGAACTGGAAGCTTAGTGACGGCGTGACATATTCATTGGGTGCCTGCTCGTGCGGCAGCACGATGTTGAGGCCGATCGACTCCTTGCCAACGTCCGTGGCCCCCCGATTGGCGGCCTCCATAATCGATGGCCCGCCGCCCGAACAGACGACGAAGTCCCGTTTGCCATTTTCCTCGATGCCGCAGCTACTGGCCTTGCGCGCCAGTTCACGCGCTTCGGCATAATATTTTGCCTTTTCCTTGAGCCGCTTTGCCGTGATCAGCGCGGCGTCATTGGGGTTTGACGCGGCACACCTGAAAGAAGGCTTCTCCACATGGGCCGAAAAGGGCGGACCGGTGGAGCCAGTGGAAAAGAAGTGA
>JBCBZY010000282.1:0-3914 GCA_039815115.1 Pseudomonadota bacterium
GGCCTTTTTTGTTTGAGTAAGAGCGTCTATTGATGATCGGTCTTTTGATTGAGGAGCTGTTCCATGGCGCAATATTGGTTGATGAAGTCAGAGCCCGATGAATATGGCTGGGATGACCTGATTGCGGAAAAAGAAGGGGTCTGGGATGGCGTTAAGAATGCTCAGGCCAGCAATAATATGAAAAAGATGAAGGTCGGCGATCAGGTCTTTTTCTATCACTCGCGCCAGGGGTTGGAAATTGTCGGCATCATGGAAGTGAGTGAAGAACAGTTTCCCGATCCGTTCGATGACACCGGCCGCTGGATTGCGGTAAAGGTGAAGCCGGTTCGCAAGCTCGACAAGGCGGTACCACTCAAAGAGATGAAGCAAAACCCGAAGCTCGGCAATCTGGCGATTATTCGTCAGACCCGGCTGTCGGTCGCGCCGGTAACTGCGAATGAATGGGAAGCCATTTTGGAGATGGCCGGATAGCTTCATTCCGATAGAGGGTCACACAGGGTCACACCCCTTGAGGTGCGAAACTATTTTTGTGATTTGTGAAAGAAAGCAAAGGCTTCTTGCTAATCCTTACGCATAGATATTCAAGGCTGAGAAAGAGCGAGCCGTTGGAAATATCATAAAGCCACCCCTGTAGGAAAGGGCTTTGCTACTCGCCTTCTGGCTTGATCCGACTAGCGGGTACAACAAACTCCAGCCGTAAACCGGATGGTTCCCGGATCATCATATGGGTGGTGGGGCCATCGCCCATGAATTCGGGCGCAAATTCGACGGTGATGTTTTCCTGCGTCTCGAATTTCTTGTGCAGCGCATTGAGTGTATCAAGATCGCGAACCGTGATCGCCATATGATGCAGGCCGACATTATTCTTGCGGTCAAAAGCCACGGCATTGTCGGGATCCGTCACTTGCCAAAGGGTCACAAACATGTCGCCATTGGTGACGAAGACCGACGGATAGTCGGGTTCACCGCCAGCGGTTTCCCATCCCAGTGTGTCAACGAAGAAAGCCACGGTCTCGTCCAGTTTGCTTACTGCAAAACCGATGTGGTTTAGGCCGAGTGTTGTAGCCTCTTCCCGGGCATCAATTTCTGCTGACGCGTTTTCCTGCGGTGTGGGCGAGCAGGCGGCAAGTCCTGTAAAGAGCAGGAGATAGGGCGCTTTCATAGTGACTTCCTCTCGGGTTTTATTCCTGTCTATTTGTTGCGCAGTCCGCTGACCGTGGCGCCAGCGGCAGTGAGAAATTCTACATCGGTCTTGAGATGGAGCAGGCGCAGGCCTTTTAGCTGCATGGCCTCTTCCAGCGCTGGTTCAAACTCCTCGGTGCTCTCGACCGTCGCGCTCCAGCCACCATAGGCTTTCGCGAGCATCGCAAAATCGGGATTTTGCAGCGAGGTGGCGGAGAGGCGGGCGGGATATTCGCGTTCCTGATGCAGACGTATGGTGCCGAAGCTGCCATTGTCGATCACGAGCACCAGCAAGTTTGCGTCATATTGCACTGCTGTCGCTAGTTCCTGTCCGTTCATCATGAAGTCGCCATCGCCGGCAATCGCGACCGACACCCGGTCCGGATAGCGCAATGCGGCTGCCACCGCTGCAGGCACGCCATAGCCCATCGCGCCGGATGTCGGGGCCAATTGGCTGGGGAACGCGCCATAGGTCCAATAGCGATGCCACCAGCCGGAGAAATTGCCCGCGCCGTTGCAGATGATCGCATCAGCCGGCAGCATGTCCTGCATCGCCGCAACGCAAGGGCCGAGGTCCATCTTCGCATCGGTAGGTTTGACCGTCGTCCATTCCTGATAGTCGGCATGGGCCGCTTTGCCCGCGTCGAAGCTGAGCAGGTCGTCCTGCCAAAGCGCGGCCTGTTCAGCAAATTCATGCATTTCGGCACAGATCGGCAGGTCGATACGATAGACATGGTTGAGTTCATCCGGGTCGGGATGGATATGGACCAGCGTCTGCTCCGGATGATCCGGGGTGATGAGTGTATAGCCATCGGTCGTCGCTTCGCCGAGCCGCGCGCCGACTGCAATCACCAAATCGGCGGCCTTGACTCGCTCAACCAATTTGGGATTGGGGCCATAGCCGAGATTGCCGGCATAGACCGGGCTGGTGTTGGGGAAATTGTCCTGTCGCCGGAAGGCGCAGGCGACCGGTAGGCCGATCCGTTCGGCATAGGCGGCGAAATTCTCTCGCGCGCTGGCACACCATCCCGCGCCGCCAACTATCGCAATCGGGTCGGTGGCATCGCGCAGCAGGTCGGTGAGCGTGGTCATCGCATTCGGGCACATCGGCTGAACCGGTGCGACCACCTTGGGGCGGTCGAGCGCTTCGACTTCATCGCGCAGCATGTCTTCGGGCAGGCTCAGCACCACGGGGCCTGGGCGTCCTGAACTGGCCGTATCAAAGGCGCGTGCGATATATTCAGGGATGCGGGCGGCATTGTCGATTCGCGCCGCCCATTTGGCGAGCGGCGTGAACATCGCCGTGAAATCGACTTCCTGAAAGCCTTCGCGGTCGCGGTCGTCGCGGGCGACATCGCCGATGAACAGGATCATCGGGGTTGAATCCTGCATCGCGGTATGGACGCCGATACTGGCATTGGTCGCACCGGGGCCGCGGGTGACAAAGGCAATGCCGGGACGCCCGGTAAGCTTGCCGTCGGCTTCCGCCATAAAGGCGGCGCTGCCGTCCTGACGGGTTGAGACGGTCTCGATTTCTCCGCAGTCATGCAGCGCATCAAGGACGGACAGGAAGCTTTCACCCGGTACGGTGAAGATCCGGTCCGTGCCCTGAATCTGCAATTGATCCACCAGAACCTGTGCGCCGGTTCTTTTCGCAGGAGCGCCTATTGTCATCTGCTGATCCTCAACTCTGGTGAATGGCTTTGGTCACCATATAGGCTTTCAGGCCGTCAGGACCATCTTCCGATCCATGACCGGATTCTTTCACGCCGCCAAAGGGCGCATCACCCGGACTGACGGTCATATTATTGATTGCGACCATGCCGGCCTCTATCGCGTCGCCAACAATATTGGCGGTGCGTAGATTTTCGGTAAAGGCATAAGCGGCGAGGCCGAGCGGCAGGCGATTGGCATGTTCGATCGCTTCGTCCAATGTGTCAAACGGGCGCATCGCGGCGACGGGGCCAAAGGGCTCGTTGCTCATAATATCCGCCTGCAACGGGACGTCGGTGAGCACGGTTGGTCGGTAGAAATAGCCATCGCTGTCCATTGCTTCCCCGCCCAGACGCACGGTCGCGCCCTTGGTCTTGGCATCAGTGATCAGCCGCTCCATCGCTTCAGGACGGCGCGGATTGGCGAGCGGCCCCATGTCGATATTATCGCCAAATCCATCGCCAACTTGCACTTTTTCAGCACGTTTGGTGAATTCGGCTGCGAATTTTTCATAAATGCCGGACTGCACATAGAAACGGGTCGGGGAAACGCAGACCTGTCCCGCGTTGCGATATTTCTGCATCGCCAGCAGGTCGAGCGCCTTGTCCATATCGCAATCATCAAAGATCAGCACCGGTGCATGGCCGCCCAATTCCATGGTGGTACGCTGCATATTCTCGGTGGCGAGCTTCATCAGATGCTTGCCGACGGGAACGGATCCGGTGAAGCTGATCTTGCGAATGATATTGGACGCGATCAGGTGACTGGAAACCTGGGCAGGATCGCCGAAGACCACCTGCGCCGTGCCTGCGGGCAGTCCAGCGTCCATTAGACAACGGATCATTTCAATCGGACTGGCCGGTGTTTCTTCTGCTGGCTTCAATATGATCGAACAGCCTGCGGCCAGGGCTGGTGCGAGTTTGCGTGCAGGGGTGTAGACCGGGAAATTCCAGGGGCTGAAGGCTGCGACAGGCCCGACGGGCTGATATTTGACAAAGCTCGGCTTCAATTTCCCGGTA
>JBCBZY010000239.1:0-4550 GCA_039815115.1 Pseudomonadota bacterium
GTCAATTGAGGTTCGAATCCTCACGGGGGATCCAGCATCAACTTGTTGGCCGAATATGCTCGGTATTAATGCCCGTTGTAGCGTGGCTGATGTCCGTAACAGGCGTAAAAGCGGCTATTGGCTGCCGGTGTCAGCAAGAGAGTCTAGTTGCTGGTGATCCGAACAGGTACATTCAATATCCCGTGCACGAAGGAATTGTCGGCCCGAACAATATCTCCAGCGAGCTCAATCTTCATTTTGCGCTTTGTCATTTCCGTAAGCAGTATCTGGATCTGTAACTCCGCCAGGCGTGCGCCGACACATCGATGCACGCCGTATCCGAACGATAAATGCCGTCTCGCATTTTCCCGATCAGCCAGAAATTTACCGGCATCGTCAAAAATAGCTTCATCACGATTGGCCGATATGTACCAGAGCACAATCTTGTCTCCTTTGCGAAATTTGTGACCGCGAAACTCCGTATCTTCAACTGCAGTCCGACGCATATGGGCAACTGGCGTTTGCCAGCGGATCACTTCAGACGCAGCATTGGGAATCAGGCTTTCATCAGTTTGTATCTTTGCCCATTCAGCGGGATACTGATCGAGCGCAACCGGAATGGCCGACATGCTGTTACGGGTGGTATCATTGCCACCAACAATCAATAGCGCCATATTGCCAAGGAATTCCTGGGCATCCATTTTGCCCAAGGCGTCAGAGTGGATCATCATCGACAGCAAGTCTGGTGTCGGTTCGGAGTTGGAACGCTGATCCCAAAGCTGATGAAAAGCCGTGGCCATTTCAAACAACATGGCAACGCGTTCTTCCCGATGATTTTCGATCATGTCGAAGGAAGTGATGGCGTCGGACCAGGCAATAAGCTTGTGCCGCTGGTCCCAGGGATAGTCAAATAGAGTGGCCAGCATATCCATAGTCAGCGGCACTGAAACCCTTTCAACCCAGTTGAATTTCTCGTCCAGTGGCAATTGATCAAGCAGTTCAGATGTGCGTTCGTGGATATCATCAGAAAGCCGGGTCATTTCCGATGGCGTAAAAGCCGGGGCCACCGTGCGACGTTTTGCCGTATGGCGCGGCGGGTCCATGGCGATGAACGTTTCCATTGCCATTTGATCGCTTGCGGCCGACTGGTCGAGGATTGAGACTCCTCCACGCGCCCCATCCGACGAAAACACCGCTGGCAGGGCTTCAATCTCGATAATATCCCGATGCCTGGTAATTGACCAGTAAGATCCATAAGGACTGTCCGCACAATGGTGGATCGGGGCTTCCTTTCGAAGCCGCTCCATCAGGTTATGAATCGACCCATCGACGAATCGTTGACGAACGCTGGGGTCAATGTCCTCAATTGGGTTGGTTTGACTTTGATCCAGTTGCGTTGCCATATTCTTCAATCTCCAAAATTGACCATGATTCGGTCAAGAAATTCGTGCAGTTTCCCAATTTCATCGGGGGAAAATCCCCGAAACATCTGTTCGTAAATTTCGTTGATCGTATCGCGCAGTTCAGGCAGCAATTGCCTTGCTTTTTGCGTGGGCACTATGCGCCAAACCCTTCGGTCTCCTGGTGCTTTTGTGCGCTCCAGCAATTGCTTGCGTTCAAGCGAATCTATTGCCTGACCAACGCTGGCGCGTTCCAGTTCGAGGCAACGCGCAAGTTCTGTCTGTGTCATGCCTTCTTCACGAAGAACATAGGCCAGCAGACGCCATTGAGTTCGGCTCAATTCGTAACCATCCAGAGCAGAATCAACGATTCTTCGGAGTAGCCGCGGCACATCTTCAAACCGGAAAGTTAATGCGTCAAGCGAGGTTGGAAAAGCTTCCTCAAGCTGGTTTTTTACGAGTTCCATGAATGAGCATTATCACTTTTATGAAATATTGTAAAGTATCTTATAATAAGGCATATTTCGAAAATGGTATTCCTGGTATTGAAATTCCGCGTCCTGGAGATTCCAGTGTCCGTTATAGGGTTCAATTGGTCATTCGGATGAAGCACCAAACTCTTGCAACACTGGACGGGAGATTCCTCCGTGGGTTCCAAAACCTGTACGAACCGTAATAATATCAGTCGACCTTCGCTGGATTTTGCGTCACTGTCAGACAAAATAACGGAGAGAAAATATGGACAGCTACGAACAGAATTACATTAATGGCCAATGGGTCGATTCCGACGGCGGCACACCGCATCGGGTTATCAATCCGGCGACGGAAGAACCGGGCACGCAAATCGTGCTGGGATCGAAAGCCGATGTTGATGCTGCGGTTGCGGCGGCCAAAGAAGCTTTCAAATCCTATAGCCAGACCAGCCGCGAAGAACGGCTTGCACTGATGAGCCGGGTGGTCGAGGAATATCAGAAACGCATGCCCGATATCGCCAAATCACTGGCAGTGGAAATGGGTGCCCCGGTCAGCCTTGGCAACATGATGCAGGCGCCGGCAGGACTGGGCGGCTTCGCCGGAACGATGGAGGCTCTGAAGGATTTCCAGTTCTCGGAAAAACAGGGTCCCAATACGATTGTCTACGAACCTATTGGTGTGGTCGGGATGATCACACCATGGAACTGGCCGCTCAACCAGATCGCACTGAAAGTCGCTCCGGCTCTGGCCGCGGGCAACACCATGGTCTTGAAACCTTCCGAAGAATGTCCGGGCAGCGCCGCGATTCTCGCCGAAGTCATGGATGCCGCCGGTGTGCCCGCCGGCGTATTCAATCTGGTGCAAGGTGATGGCCCGACTGTGGGTGCGGCTATTTCCGCCCATCCGGATGTCGACATGGTCAGCTTCACTGGTTCGACGCGCGCGGGAAAACTGGTGGCCAAGGCCGCAGCAGACACGGTCAAGCGCGTGCACCAGGAACTGGGCGGAAAATCGCCCAACGTGGTGTTGCCAGGGGCCGATCTCGAGGAAGTGCTTCCCCCATCCATTGGCGGGGTCATGCTCAATTCCGGACAAAGCTGTATCGCGCCAACTCGCGTGCTGGTGCACAATGACCAGACTGCTGATGCAGTCAATGTCGTGAAGAATATCGTCGAAGCACAGGAAGTTGGAGACCCGCTCGAGGAAGGTCAGCATATCGGTCCGGTGGTCAACAAGGCGCAGCATGACAAGATTCAGGACCTTATCCAGTCAGCAATTGACGAAGGCGCCACGCTGGAGACCGGCGGAACCGACCTGCCCCAGGGTGTCAATCGCGGTTATTATATCAAGCCCACATTGTTCAGCGGAGTCACCCCGGACATGCGGATCGCGAAGGAAGAAACCTTTGGCCCGGTTGTCACGCTCATGAGTTATGATGATCTGGATCAGGCGATCGATATCGCCAATGATACCGAATATGGCTTGTCTGCCGTTATTTCCGGTGACCCGGAGGCGGCGGCGGACGTGGCGCCCAAACTTCAGGCTGGGATGGTGATCATCAACAACTGGGGACCGGCACCCGGCGCGCCATTTGGCGGGTACAAGCAATCGGGCAATGGCCGCGAGGGCGGTGTTTACGGGTTGAAGGACTTTATGGAGATCAAGTCGATTTCCGGCCTGCCGGGCTGATCCGGGCCAGATCCGGATCACACCGGATCAGCTGAAGCTGCCATACCAGAAGCGGCGTTTTTCGCCCGCAACGTTCCGTTCGACGGGAAGTGCAAGCGCGCGGCGTTCCGAATCTTGCTGCGCAATCGCATCCCGGACCATGACCGGCAGGTCGAGAATTTCGCCATGCTCCAGACAGAATGACCACTGGTCCAAAAATCCGTCCATCGCATCTTCGGTGAGGACGTCGGCAAAATCCATGCCCAGCGCGGGCGTAAGTCCCGCATGGTCATACCAGGCCTGATTAACCTCGATCAGCTGACCGCTCGCATCCGCCACCCAGGTCATCTGGGGCAGGCTGTCAATGCGCTGCCGGAGATGTTCGCTCATTTCGGCAAATCGCCGCCGCTGCAACTCCGCTTCGGTTATGTCCACGCTCAAGGCCGCAATTCCGACGGAACCATCCGGCATCGGAAGCGGAACCTTTGTCGACTGAAAATGACGGGTATCCGCACCGGGCAATGTCCAGCTTTCCTTGAATGTCATCGATTGGCGAGCAGCCAGCACCTGCTTGTCATGGGCCGCTATTGCCGCACCTTCTGCGGTTTCCGCCGTGAGGTCATCCGCAATTTTGCCGGTCACTTCTTCGGCCCGGCGCCCAATAACTTTCAATCCTGCGGCGTTGGTATAAATGAACCGCCCTTCCGCATCCTTGGCATAGACCACCAGATCCGCCGAGCTCTGCAAGGCCTTCAGCACCGCTTCGGATTGCGATTTTATGCTGATATGCGCGATCAGGTCCTGAACGTCGGTTGCCGAGCCGATCCAGCGGACAACGTTTCCCTTCGCGTTGCAAACCGGTTCGCTGCGAACCAGATGCCAGCGGTACTTTCCGTCAAACCGCCGGAAACGACATTTGGTATCCATACCCTTGCCGCTTGAAAGGGAAGTGCCCCAGATTGCCCAGGACGCCAGTATAGTAGAAAAGTCTCTGGGATTGGAAGAGGAAGAACTCATCAGATGGAGGAC
>JBCBZY010000271.1:0-3990 GCA_039815115.1 Pseudomonadota bacterium
GAAAATTTTGACCTCGGGTCATTTTCAGCATGACAACAAATATCTGGCACCCTTTCACCCAGCACGGGCTGGGCGAGCCGATCCCCGAAATCGCCCGGGCCAAGGGCGCACTGCTCTTCAAGGCTGACGGAACACCGATTGTCGACGCCATTTCCAGCTGGTGGGTACAGACGCACGGCCATTGTCATCCGAGAATCGTCAACGCGATCCAGGAACAAAGCGCCGAGCTGGACCAGATGATATTCGCGGGCTGGACGCACGGTCCGGCGCGGGAGCTCGCAGAGGGACTTGGCGAGTTTCTGCCGGAATCGCTCGAGCATATATTCTTCTCCGACAGCGGGTCGACGGCGGTGGAAGTCGCACTGAAAATGGCGCTGGGGTTCTGGCACAATCAGGACATTGCCCGCCGGCGCATCCTGGTTATGGAGCACAGCTATCATGGCGACACAATCGGCGCGATGTCGATTGGCGCACGCGGGGTGTTTAATCAGGCCTATGCGCCGCTGCTGTTCGATGTCGGCACAATCCCTTTTCCCGAACCGGGCAAGGAACAGGACACGATCGCAACGCTGCGTGCCTTTTGTGAAGATGCCGATAATCCGCCCGCCGCACTGATCGTGGAGCCGCTGGTTTTGGGGGCAGGGGGCATGAAAATCTATTCGCCGGAAATGCTGCGCCAGCTTCATGACATCTGCCACGAACATGACGTACTGCTCATTGCCGATGAAGT
The DNA here is from genome assembly GCA_039815115.1 of Pseudomonadota bacterium. Taxonomy (GTDB): domain Bacteria; phylum Pseudomonadota; class Alphaproteobacteria; order Sphingomonadales; family Sphingomonadaceae; genus Parasphingorhabdus. Next base: position 731 of record JBCBZY010000271.1, read on the forward strand.
CATGACTGGTTGGGGCCGAACCGGCACCGTCTTCGCATGCGAGCAGGCGGGGATCAGCCCCGACATCCTGTGCATGGCCAAGGGGCTGACGGGCGGGGTGATACCTCTCGCCGTTACTGCCGCCACAGGGCCGATTTACGACGCGCATTATTCGCAAGACCGATCAAAAATGTTTTTTCATTCCAGTAGCTTCACCGCGAATCCGATTGCCTGTGCCGCTGCCGGTGCGAATCTGAAAATCTGGCGGGAGGAGCCGGTACAGGAGCGAATCGATACTATCATCGCGCGGCATGAAGCCTTTGCGGCAAGGCTGCACAACTGCTCCAACATCTCCGCGATCCGGCAGTGCGGGACAATCCTGGCGTTCGAAATTGATGACAGCTCAGGCAATTACATGTCGAGCCTCGGCCCCGAGCTGCTGCGCTTCTTCCGGGAACGCCATGTTCTGCTCCGGCCGCTGGGGAATACGGTCTATATCATGCCGCCCTACTGCATCCGTCCGGAAGAACTGGACAGAGTATACGCTGTCATCGAAGAAGCCATCGACCATTTCTGATCATTCCTTCCCGTCACGCACGGGATCGGCTTTGCATAAGCTTGGAAAAACTTGCATGGAGCGCGAATGGAAATAGTTGATTCACTGATGGTGAAAATCGCGCTGATCGGCCTGCTCGGCATTGGCGCACAATGGGTCGCCTGGCGCACCGGTCGCCCGGCCATCGCCTTGATGCTGATCGTGGGAATCATCGCTGGCCCTGTTCTGGGCATTATCGATCCCGAACGGGATTTTGGCGCATTGCAGGAGCCGATTATCAAGCTGGCGGTCGCGGTCATCCTGTTTGAAGGCGGTTTGAGCCTCAATTTTCGGGAATTGCGCCAGGCGGGAGGCGCCGTCACGATGATGGTCCTGATCGCCGGTCCGATTGCCTGGATTCTGGGAACTGCGGCTGCCCATTACGGAGCCGGGCTGTCGTGGGAAATATCCGCACTGCTTGGTGGTATCATGATCGTGACCGGGCCGACCGTGATCGGGCCGATGCTGCGCACGCTCCGGGTGCCTTCACGGGTACGCAATATTCTGAAATGGGAAGGCATAGTGAACGATCCGATCGGCGCGCTGCTTGCCGTCGGTATCTATGCCTATATCACCTATGAAGGACCCGATGCGAATATCGCGGTCATTAGCATGGATGTTCTGGCCGCAAGCTTTATCGCAGGCCTGCTGGGTGCGGCGCTCGGATTTGCCATCACCTGGCTGTTCCCGCGCGGGCATGTACCGGAATTTCTGAAAGCGCCGTTCCTGCTCATCACTGTCATTGCAGGCTTTGTGATTGCCGATCTGATCAAACATGAAACCGGACTGATCACCGTGACTGTCATGGGCGTGGTCATGGCCAACCGCCATATCTATTCCAGCCAGGCCCTGCACCGGTTCAAGGAAGATCTGGCCGTTCTGCTGATTTCGGGCGTATTCATCATTCTCTCGGCCACGCTCGATTGGGAAACGGTCCAGCAATTCCAGTTCCGGTTCATTGTCTTCCTGATCTTGCTGCTCTTTCTGGTGCGGCCGATTTCGGTTCTGGTGGCATTGCTGTTTACGTCCGTGCCCTGGCGGGAACGACTGTTCATTGCCTGGATCGCCCCGCGCGGGATTGTCGCGGTGGCGATTACCGGCCTGTTTGCCTTGCGGCTGGTGGAATATGGCATGCCTGGAGCGGAAGCGCTGGTCCCACTCAGTTTTGCGGTCGTGATTGCCACCATTTTCGCCCATGGCTTTTCCGCCGCCTGGGTCGCGGAAAAACTCGGGATCGCGGAAGGCAAGGGCGAGGGTGTACTGATCGTCGGTGCGACGCGCTGGTCGATCGCGCTGGGCAAGCTGCTCAAGAAAATGGATATCGACGTCATGATCGCCGATACCAGCCGCTTTGCACTGCGCCGAGCGAAGCAGGAAGAGCTGCGTATCCATCAGGGCGATATTCTCGACGAGGCGCATAATGACAATGTCGACCTCGGCGAGTTTCAGCATCTGATCGTGGCAACCGATGATGACAGCCACAATCAGCTGATCACCGCTGACCTTGGCCCCGAAATGGGGTTTGACCAGATCACCCGCCTGTCCAATGACAGCCGCGGGAAAAGCAGGGTTGGTTATGGCCGCATTCTTTTTGAATCAGGCGCGGACTTCACGAGTCTCCTCGACCGCGAGCGCGCCGGTTGGCGGTTCAGCAATACCAATATCACACCGGTATTTTCAGCCGAGGAATACCGGCGAAATCTCGGCGAGGGCGAAGAACCGCTGGCGGTACACAAGGAAGACGGTCGGTTGCTGTTCTTCGCAACCGAGGCCCGGCCTGTCATCGAAACGGGCGATGTCGTAATCAGCTTTGTCGCGCCTGATACACCGGAAGAGCGCAAGGCCGACCGCGAAGCGAAAGACCTCGAAAAAGGCCTCGAATAGGGGCTCAGGCTGTATTGTCGCGGGGCCCGAACAGGGCGGTGCCGACCCGGATATGAGTTGCTCCCAGCTTGACGGCGGTTTCGAAATCCCCTGACATGCCCATACTTAGCCCGGGCAGATCAAGGTCCGCCGCCAGTTTCGCCAGCAACGCGAAATAGGGGGCTGCGTTGACACCGGACGGGGGTACGCACATCAATCCGCATACCGGGATGCCCGCATCGCGCGCCGCGGCAACCAGGTCGCCGGTCTCGGATATGGCGCACCCGCCCTTTTGTGATTCTTCCCCGATGTTTACCTGGATGAAACAGGGGATGTCGCGATCTTGTTTTCGCATCGCCTTTCCGAGCGCCCGGACGAGGGACATGCGATCAAGCGAATGGATGACATCGAACAGCGCCACCGCATCTTCCGCCTTGTTCGATTGCAACTGGCCGACAAGGTGCAGGGAAACGTCCGGATAATCAGCCCGCAACTCCGGCCATTTGGCTGCCGCTTCCTGCACGCGGTTCTCGCCAAAAACCCGGTGACCTTTTTCCAGCAAGGGCCGGATTTCGGATGCAGAACGGGTCTTGGAAATTGCCACGAGCTCGACATCGGATGCAGATCGTTCCGCGATTCCTGCCGCCGTGGCAATGCGTCCGGCAATATCCTCGAACGCGGAATTACTATTGTCAGTTTCTGCCATTATTTTTCCCGGTTGGTTGTCGCCGGGCTATATGGCAGGAGACGGGAATGCGCTACCCCCGGACATGGCTGATGACCGACAACCGCAATGACGCGACGCTGGCAAGTTACAACACTC
>JBCBZY010000060.1:0-11164 GCA_039815115.1 Pseudomonadota bacterium
CGATGACCTATTATGGCCGCTGGACCTACAAATATGAAGAAGCCGCGCGTCAGGGAGCTGCTGCCGCGCTGATCATTCACGATACCGCACCGGCATCCTATGGATGGAATGTGGTGGAATCGAGCTGGAGCGGACCGCAATTCTATGCCCAGAGCGAAAATGGCGGCGCCGACCAGACAAAGGTCAATGGCTGGCTCCACAAGGATGTTGCCGCGCGGATTTTCGCTGCGGCCGGCCTGGAGCTTGAAGCGCAAATGGCGGCAGCGAAGCAGAAGGGTTTCCGTGCGGTTGATCTCGGTTTGAAGGCCTCGATGTCGTTTGAAAACACGATGATGCGGATGAATTCGAAAAACGTCATCGGGATATTGAAAGGCAAGACCCGGCCCGACGAATATGTGCTCTACACGGCGCATTGGGACCATCTGGGCATATGCAAGCCGGATGCCACTGGTGACAATATCTGCAATGGTGCCGTCGACAATGCCACAGGGACCGCGGCGCTGGTAGCTCTGGCCGAGGCTCATGCCAAGGCTGGGCCGCCCGAACGGAGTATTATCTTCCTCGCGGTAACCGCCGAGGAGTCTGGGCTGCTTGGATCAAAGCACTATGCCGAGAATCCGATATACCCGCTCGCACAGACGGTGGGCGGCGTGAATATGGATGCTTTTCTGATCGCCGGACCGTCGAAAAATGTTGTTGTTGTCGGCAAGGGCAAGTCTGAACTGGATGACTATCTGGAGGCGGCATTGACCAGTGACGGACGGATCGCAGAAGCCGAATCCACGCCAGAGGCCGGCTATTATTACAGATCAGACCATTTCAGCTTCGCCAAGAAAGGCGTGCCGATGATCTATTTTGACGGTGGCGAAGACCTGGTCGAGGGAGGCCGGGAAGCAGGCAAGAAAATTGCCGACGACTATCGCGCGAACAAATATCATGCACCATCGGATGAGTTTGATCCCGATTGGGACTGGTCCGGCGTCATGGCTGATCTGAAGGTATATTACAGTGTCGCCAGAATGCTCGCGACAACCGAAGACTGGCCGAACTGGGTCGAGGGTGACGAATTTCGCGCCACTCGCGATCAGAGCCGTGCCGGTTCGTAAACTGACTCAGAAATTCCTGTGAAATGGCCGGCAGAATGGGATCGGCATGAGGCTGTCTGGATAGGGTTTCCGGGCAATCCGGCTGAATGGCCTGAAAAGCTCGCCGAGGCCCAAGGCGAAGTTGCTGCCTTTGCCCGTGCCGTTTCCGACGAAGGGCGGGGAGAGAAAGTCCTGCTGGTCTGCCGGGGCGAACGGGACGCGGAGACGGCACGGTCGCTTGTCACCGCCGATATTGAAACAATCGTACAGCCATTTGGCGATATCTGGCTTCGGGATACGGGTCCGGTCTTGACAATCGACGAAGGCGAATTGCTGGCTAATGATTTTGGCTTCAATGGCTGGGGACGAAAGTTCGACATGGCCGGAGATCAGGATATCGGTGTGCGCCTGGCCGCCATGCGTTCCATAGGTGTCCGGAAACATGACTGGATTCTGGAAGGTGGTGCGATTGAAAGTGATGGCGAGGGCTGGCTGGTGACCACCGAACAATGCCTGCTCAATCCAAATCGCAATACCGATCTCGACCGTGAAACAGCTGAACATCGGCTGGGAGAGGCTTTGGGCGTCCGGGATTTTTGCTGGCTGGGTGACGGCCTGGCAGCGGATCATACAGATGGGCATGTCGATAATCTGGCCCGCTTTGTGGGGCCCGCCACGATTGTGATCCCGATAGCCAGCCGACCCGATGACCCCAATATGGCGATATATGACGACGCGGCTTCGAGGGCAGAAGCCGCCGGACTGAAAGTTTCGCGTCTGCCCTCCGTTGGCAAATATCTGGTTGATGGCATTGTTGCGCCTGCCAGCTACATGAATTTCTATATCGGCAACAGCATTGTCGCCGTTCCGCAATATGGTGTGCCAGAAGACGGGCCCGCACTGGAGAATCTTGCGGCCTGTTTCCCCGGTCGCCGCATTACTGGCCTGTCCAGCAGAGCTTTGCTCCGCGGTGGAGGCAGTTTTCACTGTATCTCACAACAGATACCAGCCCTTGATTAGCGGGTTTTTGGTGAACGAATCTTGGTTGGGCTCCGGTCTCATGCTAGACAAGTTTCGGCAATGATAGGGATTATATGGCTGACGATATTCTCAATGTTCTGAGTAGTTTGACTTATATTCTGGTGTTTCTGCTGGGCCTTGGCCTTGCGACACTGGTTGTCCTTTTCTTTATCGATATCACGCAGAAACAGGATGCGGTTCGGCGCAATTATCCGGTCATCGGCCGGTTCCGGCATTTGTTTAGCAGTCTGGGCGAATTTTTCCGGCAGTATTTCTTTGCGATGGACCGCGAGGAGATGCCGTTCAACCGGGCCGAACGCGAATGGGTGGTGCGCGCGGCTAAGGGGAAGGGGAACACGATTGCCTTTGGATCCACCAAGAATCTGCAGCCGGCCGGGACACCGATTTTTGTCAATTGTCCATTCCCGACGCTGGAAAAAGATGCCGCGGAAACGGCGATGTGCACGATCGGACCTTATTGTGAGAAACCGTTTGAATCACGGTCCCTGTTCAACATTTCCGCGATGAGTTTCGGGGCATTGTCTGTGCCCGCCATCCGGGCATTGTCCCATGGCGCGCGCATGGCGGGATGCTGGCTGAACACCGGGGAGGGCGGCTTGTCCAATTATCATCTGGAGGGGGAATGTGACATTGTTTTCCAGATTGGTACCGCCAAATATGGCGTGCGCAACGAGGATGGCAGCTTTAACGCGGACAAATTGAAAGCCATCGCCGCGCATGATCAAGTCCGGATGTTCGAGATCAAATTGTCCCAGGGAGCGAAGCCGGGCAAAGGCGGAATTTTACCGGCTGCGAAAGTCACTGAAACCATTTCCGAAGTTCGCGGTATCCCGGTAGGACAAGCCTCCATTTCACCAAACCGCCATCCCGAGATCAACAGCGTTGGTGACATGCTCGACATGGTGGACATGATCCGCCGGACTACTGGCAAGCCCACGGGAATAAAATCGGTCGTTGGGTCCTATGGCTGGCTAAGCGAGCTCTGCGAAGAGATTCATCGGCGCGGGATCGAAAGCGCGCCAGATTTCTTCACGCTCGATGGCGGCGATGGCGGAACCGGTGCGGCACCGATGCCGCTGATGGACAATGTCGGACTGCAGTTGCACGAGAGCCTGCCGATGCTGTCTGACATCCTGCATCAATATGGACTTCGCGAGCGCATCCGGATCATCGCTTCGGGCAAGCGGATCACACCAAGCGAAGTCGCCTGGACGATTTGTGCCGGAGCCGACTTCGTCAATAGTGCGCGGGGTTTCATGTTCTCGCTGGGATGTATCCAGGCGATGAAGTGCAACAAGAATACCTGTCCCACTGGTATCACGACCCACGATCCCCGGTTTCAGCGAGGGCTCGATCCGACTGACAAGAAGGTCAAGGTCGCCAATTACTGCAAGAGCCTGGTGCACGAAGTGGAAGTCCTGGCACATAGTTGCGGGGTTGACGAACCGCGGCAACTCGGGCGCAAACATGTGCGCATCGTGCAGGCCAACGGCAAGTCAGTGCCGCTTGACGAGCTCTACCCGCGCCCAGAAGTCCTCGCCGCCTATCGAGCCGCTCTATGAGCAAAGCCCTTCCAATGTCGGACATCGTGACTTATGCAACGCTCAAATTACTTACTCCCCCAAATAAAAGAGGCAAGACTATGAAAAAGATGTTGTTTTTAGCCAGCGCCGCGGCCGCGTTTGCTGCCGTACCTGCAATTACTGCTGAAGCCAGAGACCATGAAAATGGAGCAAGTCATGAAAAGCTGAAGACGGTTCTGAGTCACGAACGGCGTGCGGATGACATGGCCCGTGACAAATATCGTCGGCCAGCCGAAACCCTTGCATTTTTTGGCATCAAGCCTGAGCATACGGTTGTCGAATATGGACCGGGCGGTGGCTGGTACACCCGGGTTTTGCTCCCCTATATTCATGGTTCCGGGAAATATGTCGCAGTTGGCACGAATAGCGACAGCATAAATTTCACCACTCGCGCACGCGAAGCGCGGTCCAAAAGCTGGCCCGAGCGTTTTCCCGACACGGCCGCCGGATGGACCGGCATCGATGCAAAGGAAATTGCCGCTTATGAAAGCGATGAAGTTCCGGACGAAATGAAAGGAACGGTCGACCGGGTCGTGATCTTCCGCTCGCTGCACGGCATGATGAATCGCAACTATGCCGATTCGGAGCTTCGCGCTTTGCGGGAACTGCTGGCTGATGACGGGATGATTGGCATTGTTCAACATCGCGCCAAGCCGGATGCGGCCTATGAAATTTCCAGTGGCAGCAGGGGCTATCTCAAACAGGATTCAGTCGTGGCCCTGTTTGAACTCCATGGTTTTGAACTGGCTGACAGTTCCGAGATCAATGCCAATCCGAAAGACAGTTCGGATTATCCCAAAGGCGTCTGGACCTTGCCGCCGCGCCTCGCCGAGGGAGAAACCGACAAAAGCAAATATCTGGATATTGGTGAATCGGATCGCATGACGCTATTGTTCCGCAAACGCAGCTGAAGACGAAGCAGACTCGATTGAAAGGACCGATGATGAAACAGACACTGACCGCCATGAGCGCTTTCGCCGTGCTGGCTCTGGCCACCAGCATGCCAGCAACCGCCAAGCATCATGAAAAGGGTGATGCGATGCATTCCAGTGAAACGCTGGCTGCCATTGTGGCCCATGAGCGACGTGGAGATGACAAGGCCCGCGACAAATATCGCAACCCGGCTGAAACGCTGACATTTTTTGGTGTGAAGCCCACCGATACGGTTGTTGAATATGTGCCTGGTGGCGGTTGGTACTCGAAGATTCTGGCGCCCTATGTTGCCGAAAAAGGCAAATATATCGGGCTGACCTTCGCGCCGGATCCGCTGCCTTTCGGTGATGAAGCAAAGGAACGCATCCGGGGCTTCCCGACCAAATTCCCCAATGACGTCGCGGGCTGGACCGGTATGCCGGCAGAGAAATTCTCAGCCTATACGGCAGACAAGGTTCCCGAGGAGGCCATGGGTACCGCAGATTTTGTTATCATTCCGCGGATGATGCACAATCTGATGCGCTGGAATCTCGCAGACAGTGAAATCAAGGTCATGCGCGGGATGCTGAAAGATGGAGGCACGCTCGGCATCGTCCAGCATCGCGCGAAGGATGATGCCCCGTTCAGTTTCGCAGACGGCAACAAGGGTTATTTGCACACCGCAGCGGTGGTGAACTTCATGGAAGCGCACGGTTTTGAGCTGCTGAAAGAATCCGAAATCAACGCCAATCCCAAGGATACGGCGGACTATCCCAAGGGCGTCTGGACCTTGCCGCCGCGCTATGCGGAAGGCGATGTCGACAAGGCGAAATATGCGGCGATTGGCGAGTCTGATCGCATGACCTTGCTGTTCCGCAAGCTGCCGTGAATCTGGCCGGACAATGACCGAACTCACCGTTGCGGCGCTGCAGCTGCCACTGGGTGGTTCGGAGCCCGACAATATTGCGCTGACCGAAGATCTTGTCGCCAAGGCGGCAGATCTCGGCGCGCAGATCATATTGCCGCCGGAACTGTTTGCAGGTCCCTATTTTTGCCGCACGGAAGATGAGGAACTGTTCGCCCTGGCAAGACCGGTCTCCGGCAGTGCGCCGGTTCTGGCGATGCAGAAACTCGCCAAAAAGCTGGGTGTGACCATTCCGGCGAGCTTTTTCGAGCGCGACGGCAATCACTATTATAACAGCATTGCCATGACCGGCCCCGATGGCGAAATCATGGGCGTCTATCGCAAAACCCATATTCCCGACGGGCCGGGATATGAGGAGAAATTCTATTTCCGCCCGGGCAATAGCGGGTTCAAGGTCTGGGACGTCTTCGGCACCACAATCGGTGTCGGGATCTGCTGGGACCAGTGGTATCCGGAAAGTGCGCGGGCAATGGCGCTGATGGGCGCAGAGCTGCTTTTCTATCCCACTGCGATAGGGTCAGAGCCCTATGATGCCGATCTGGACACCAGCCGGATGTGGCGCCGGGCGATGCAGGGCCATGCGGTCAGCAACTGCATGCCGGTGATCGCCAGCAACCGCATCGGGACCGAGGGAGAACAGACATTTTACGGACACAGCTTCATCGCCAATGAGTGGGGTGATCTGGTGACCGAATATGGGGCGGAAGAAACCGGCGTACTGGTCGCGACTTTTGATCTGGAGCAGGCCCGCAAACATCGCGCGGGCATGGGGTTCTTCAGAGATCGAAGGCCCGACCTTTACGGGCGTCTGGTGGAGGATTCCTGACCACTGGCGATGGCCTGACGGAATACATCTTCGAACATCGCGACTGTGAGCCGCCGGGTATTCATGTTGTATCGGCTGCAATGGTAGCTGTCGATTAGCACTGTGCCGTCGGGCAGGCGATGCTCAGCGCCATGGGCAAATCGGAATTCCGACAGTTTCCCGCCAGACATCCGGATGATGCTGTCATGGGCAATCTTGCCCAGTGCAAGGATCACGCGCAGGTTGGGAAGCGCGCGGAGTCCCTTTTTCAGAAAGGGCCGGCAATTATTGATTTCCTCACCCACGGGCCGGTTTTCAGGAGGTAGACATTTGACCGCGTTAAAAATCATGGCACCCTTGAGACTTACCCCGTCATCAACGCGAGACTGAAAATGCCCTTCACTCAATCCGAACTTGTCGAGTGTGGCAAATAACGTGTCCCCGGAGGCGTCGCCGGTAAAGGGCCTGCCAGTCCGGTTCGCACCCTCTTTCCCCGGTGCGAGGCCAACAATCGCCAGCCAGGCATCCGGATCGCCAAAGGCCGGCACCGGCGCGTTCCACCAGTCCGGTTCCTGCTGCCGCAATTCGCGGCGCAGCGAGACGAGGCGAGGGCAGCGGCGACAGCCTTTCGGCGCCTCGGCAAAGGGAAGGGGACCATGATCGCTCATGATCCCGTTCCTGAATTGCAGTGGACGGTGAGTCCAGAACTGACTTTGATCAGTCTTGCAATTCCGCCGGAACGATACCGCCATTGGCAGCAATCTCGCTCATGACGCGCTTGTGCAGCGCGATATTGTCTTCGGCGGAGCCGCTATAGTCGGCGTTGCCCAGTTCAATAGCCAGCGCCTTGCGGTTTTCGTAGCTCGCATCGATCTGGACAAGTTTCATCAGGTCGACGATCGATGTCCGCCAGTTCAGTTTGTCCGCTCCGGGAATATTGTCGAGACGTGCGGTCACGTCGACTTCGCTGATCGCGGCACGTTCCTCTGGCGCTTCTTCCATTGGGATGGCGGCCGGCTCGGCGGCCTTGGCCTCGCCACCGAAAATCGCGTTCTTGATCTTACCGAAAATGCTCATGCTTTGCTCCTCTTCTTTTCTGCGAATAACTCTATTTGCCCTGGGTCCTTTTTCGGGCTTCGGAGCATGGGAGTCAAACGCCGTCTTGCGATTGGTGCGCTTGGCCGCAAAACTGCGTGTGTAAATAGGTGTAAAGCCTGTCCGAAGCCGGTTTTAGGGCGATATTTGTGCTAAGGCCGAGTCGAGAACAGAATCAAAATCAGTGACTTAGTGGGCAAGGAGATCAGAAATGAACATCATGGACGTACTGCAGCAATCCGGTGGTATCGGGAACATGGCCAAAGAACTCGGCATCAACGAGAATGTGGCCCAGGCCGGAGCCGCTGCCTTGCTGCCGGCGATACTGGGAGGCTTCAAGAAGACCACCCAGGCACAGCCTAGCGGTCTTGACGGTCTCGGCGGCCTGTTGGGTCAACTGGGCGGCGGCGGGTTGCTCGACAGCGTTCTGGCCCCGCAACAGACCCCGGTGGACCAGGGCAATGAAGTGCTTGGCCAGATTTTCGGATCCAAGGAAGTCAGCCGAACTGTCGCAGCGGGTGCCGAACAGCAAACCGGGATCAGCAGTGACTTGCTCAAGAAAATGCTGCCTGTGGTGGCGATGATGGTGGCTGGCTATATGGCCAAGGAATCTGGTGGAAACGCCGGCAATGGCGGCGGCCTGGGTGGCCTGATCGGTGGATTGCTCGGCGGTGGATCTCAATCATCCGGAGGTCTGGGCGGATTGGGATCGCTTCTCGATCTGGACGGGGACGGCAATCCCCTCGACGACATCATCAACATGGCTGGCAAGCTGGCACGTTAGCATTCATCACTTGGGAGAAAGACAATGGCGCTTCTGGACAATATTCTGAACATGATGCCCGACAATGTGAATCTGGACTCGCTGTCCGAGAAGCTGGGCATGTCGGCCGAAGAACTGAAAAGCAGCGGCGAAGCGCTGTTTGCAAAGCTTCAGGACGGCAGCGTCGACAAAATGACAGCGATTAAGGAAGCAGCGGCTGAATCTGGTGTGGACGCGGAAAAGCTGCAGGGATTGCTGCCCGCCATGGCCGAAAAAGCCGGTCTCGACGGCGAGGGTGGCTTGATGGACAAGCTCACTGGAGAAGAAGGGCTGCTTGGTAAGATGGGCGGATTTTTGGATCGGGACGGTGACGGCAATCCGATCAACGATATCACCGATATGGCCAAGGGCTTTTTCAAAAAGTAGCCCGCAAGGGAGCGCGGCTGTTTTGGCGGGATGCTAGCCGGGCAGGGCTTTGGGTTCGGTATCTTCCAGCACGATGACGCCATTTTCAACGTCTATGATTTTGGCGGTGGCACCCTTTTCCAAGGCCGGTCCGCGCGCCGGCCACTCACTGTCGCCAACCTTCACGCGACCCGCCGTTGGCGTTATCGCTTGGACGACGGTGACAGTTTGTCCAACGAGTCTCGCCGCCCGGTCGTTGAGTAATGGGTCTTCATTCTTGACATCGTGAGTCAGATACCAGCGGCGACCGGCAAGGACAGAGGCGACAGTTGCCAGCCCGAAAGTCGTAAGCTGACCGGCAAAGGTCAGATCGACAAAGGACGCAATGACTCCCGTCAGCAATGCGGCCGCTGCGACCCAGATCAGAAAAACGCCGGGAACAAACAGCTCCGCGATCGCCAGCAAAATGCCCAGCGCCAGCCAGGCATAATGTGCTTCGATCCCGAAAAAATCACCCATGTTTCAGACTCATTCCCTTACTGCTGATCAAACGGATTGCGACGCTTGACAGGTTTCGCGGTATCTGCGCTGCCCGCATCATCGCCCAGTGCTTCCTTCGCCAGCTCGCCAATACCGCCCAGCGTTCCGATAAGCTGGGTCGCCTCGACCGGGAACAATATGGTTTTGGCATTGGGCGAAGTTGCGAACTTGGATACGGCCTTCACATAATCCTGGGCGATGAAATAGTTCACGGCCTGGGCATTGCCACCCGCAATTGCGTCGCTGACCATCTGCGTTGCCTTGGCTTCTGCCTGGGCTTCTCGTTCGCGCGCCTCTGCATCGAGAAATGCTGCTGCCTTGCGGCCCTCTGATTCCAGAATCTGCGATTGTTTCTCACCCTCGGCCTTCTTGATCGCCGCTTCGCGCAAGCCTTCTGCTTCGAGAATGGCCGCACGCTTTTCACGTTCGGCTTTCATCTGGCGGGCCATGGCATTGGAAATGTCCTGCGGCGGCTGAATATCCTTGATCTCCACCCGGGTGATTTTGATGCCCCACGGCGTGGTGGCTTCATCGACCACGGTCAGCAGCCGGGCGTTGATTTCATCCCGACGGGAAAGAAGTTCGTCGAGATCCATTGATCCCATCACAGTCCGAAGATTTGTTGTCGTCAGGTTCATAATGGCATTGTAGAGGTCATTGACTTCGTAGGCTGCTTTGGAAGCCTCCAGAACCTGGAAGAACACGACGCCGTCACTGTGGATGATGGCATTGTCCTTGGTGATGATTTCCTGACCCGGGATGTCGAGCACCTGCTCCATCATGTTGACCTTGCGGCCGACGCGGTAAAGAAAGGCCGGGAAGAAGTTAAATCCCGGTTTGGCAATCTGGGTGAAACGACCGAAATATTCGATCGTATATTCATACCCCTGGCGAACGATCTTGATGCTCGCGAAGAGGTAGAACAATATGGCGATCAATGCGACAAGTAGTACGAATTCCATCGGTCTTCACTCCTGCAGTCAGTTCGGTTTTACCATTGATTAATTGGGGCATAATGCCAAGGAAAAAGCGAATATTGGCTTCAGGAAGAAGGTTATCGGATTTTATGCGTTTGCTGGTTTTGGTGATCATCGCATTATTCACGCTTCTTCCTGATTCAGCGCGTGCAGACAGCGTTACAGAAGAGCAACTTCGCGTGCATATCGACATTTTGGCGAGCGATGCGTTCGAGGGGCGCAAACCGGGAACGGCGGGAGAGAACAAGACCGTCAATTACATCGCGACGGAATGGCTGAAAGCTGGATTGTCAGGCGGTGCGGCGGATTCCGGCTGGTATATGGAGGTCGGTCTTGTTGAACGGTCTCCGATCGCGCAAGAGGTGCGTTTCTCCCGCCAGTCCCGAAACCGTCTACGCACGGTCGATATTGGCGATGGACAGATTGTCCTCAGAGGCGCAGAGGCCAACAGCCAGTTGTTCGATATCGAACTGGTCCATGTCGGCTATGCGAACTCGACTGTGGAGCAGCTGCGTCCGCAAGTAGAAGGGAAACTGGCTTTTCTGTTCCGTTCCGGTCGGCCGCTAGTTCCGGATTTCCCCAGCTATCGCGAGCGCAAGGCGCGCTTGATCGCAGCCGGTGCCAGAGGCGTGGTGGCAATAATCCGGGGCGAAAACAGATGGTTGCGATCCGGACGCCGGTTTCAACGGCCTGCTACCTCTCTTGATGCAGAAGGGCATCATGCGGAAATCGAGGGCATGATTTCAGAAGCCGGTCTGAACCGATTGCTACGCGAGACGGGATTTCAATCAGAGAAGATCGCCGAGGCCGCTGGCGAGGAGACTTTCGTGGCCCAGCCACTGGCGGCATCGGCCAGTCTGTCCGTCAATACTCTGGTGCGGACCTTCGTTTCACATAATGTCATTGGAAAAATAGCCGGACGGCGACCGGATGGCGATGCACTTCTCTATATGGCCCATTGGGACCATCTGGGAGTCTGCCGTGCCGCGGATCAGGCGAACCGGATATGCAATGGCGCCGTGGACAATGCGAG
>JBCBZY010000126.1:0-7792 GCA_039815115.1 Pseudomonadota bacterium
CAATGCCCGGCGCAATCCCAATGCCCAGACCCGTGGCTGGGAGTTCAACGAGAAAAGCTTCACGCAGGATGACGCGCATAACCCCGTGATCGAAGGCTGGATGCGCAAACAGGATTGTGGTCAGGTCTCCGACGGGGCCGCCGTCGTCTTCCTGGCCTCGGAAGAACGGGCGAAGCAATATGCTGACACGCACGGCATCGCGCTGGACAGCCTCGCGCAGATCAAGGGCTGGGGTCACACGACCGCACCGATGCTGATGCGCACGAAGCTGCAGGAAAGCGCCAATGACGACTATGTTCTGCCCTGGACGCGCAAGGCGATTACTGACGCCTATACCCGCGCCGGGATCAGCGGACCGGACGAGCTCGACGCGATCGAGACCCATGATTGTTTTTCCGTCACCGAATATATGGCAATCGAACATTTCGGGATTACTGCACCGGGCGAAGCGTGGAAAGCGGTCGAGGACGGCGTGGTCGGCTTTGACGGCAAATTGCCGGTCAATCCGTCCGGCGGCCTGATCGGCATGGGCCATCCGGTTGGCGCGACCGGCGTACGGATGATGCTCGATGCCATGAAACAGGTCACCGGCACCGCCGGAGACTATCAGGTGGAAGGCGCGAAAAATGTCGGCACATTCAATGTCGGAGGGTCCGGAACAACCAATTGTTCCTTTGTTGTGGGGGTATAATCCGTGAATTTGAAAATATTGCTGCCGCTCGCCATCGCGATCGCCATCGGGGCCGGTGTGGCCATAGCGGGAAGTGACAATGGTGCGATGTACGGTACCATGCCGGTGTTTCTGCTCTGCGGTATCCTGGCCTTTGCGATCAACTGGCTGGCCTTCATCCCCGCCAATATCTGGCAAACCGAGAAATTCTACGATCTCACCGGATCGATCACCTATGTCACGATCATGCTGGTCGCCTGCGCACTGTCGGGGCCGCTCGACAATCGGGCGCTGATTATCGCCGCTTTGGTCATGGTCTGGGCCCTGCGACTGGGCTCCTTCCTGTTCCTGCGCATTCGCGCCGACGGCAAGGATCAGCGGTTCGACAAGATCAAGGTCTCGCCACCGCGCTTCTTCTTCACCTGGACACTACAGGCGCTCTGGGTGCTGCTGACCGCCGCCAGCGCGCTGGCGATCATCACCAGCGGGACGAAGCTGCCGATCGACATTTTCGCGGTGATCGGCATGGCCCTGTGGCTGGCCGGGTTCGGTATCGAGGTCGTGTCCGACCGCCAAAAACGCGAATTTCGCAAAAAAGCGGAGAACAAGGGCAAGTTCATTTCCACCGGCCTCTGGGCCTGGTCCCGGCATCCCAATTATTTCGGCGAAATCATGCTATGGACCGGCATTACCGTCGCTTCCCTGCCGATCCTCAGCGGCTGGCAATGGGTGACAATCATCTCGCCCATCTTCGTCGCCACCCTGCTGATCAGGATCAGCGGCATTCCCAAGCTGGAAGCCCATGCCGAGGAAAAATGGGGCGACGACCCGGCCTACCGGGCCTATGCCGACAACACGCCAGTCCTGATGATGCGCCCGCCCAAAAAGGCCTGAGGCGGATTATTCCGGCTTTTTTGCCACACCGACAAAGGCCGGGCGCAGGAGGCGGTCTTTGATTACGTAGCCGGCCTGCATTTCCTGGACGATGGTGCCAGGCTCATGCTCTTCGGTCGGGATTTCGACCATCGCCTGATGCTGGTTCGGATCGAGCGGTAATCCCATGGATGCGACGCGTTTCACGCCATTTTGTTCGAAGACTTTTTCCAGTTCGCGGGCCGTGGCTTCGATGCCGCCGATCAGGCCGCCCCATTTTTCTTCATTCTTCACTTCGTCCGGGATCGCTTCCAGCGCCCGCTGCATATTGTCCATCACGGAAAGCATGTCGCGCGCGAACCCGGTGGCGGCATAGGCTTTGGCGTCTTGCGCGTCCTTTTCGAGACGACGGCGCACATTCTGGGTTTCGGCCTGCGCATAGAGCACCGCCTGCTTGGTTTCCGCCAGTTCGTTTTCCAGCGCGGCAATGCGTTCGAGGCTGTCATCACCGGATGCGTCTTCTGCGGCGAGGTTTTCACCCTCTCCGCCCTGTTTCATGCTCTCAGGCACACCTTCCAGTTCGGCTTCTGCCGCGGCATCCATGCCGTCATTCTTTTCGTCGGGCTTCGTATCACTCATCTCTTCAAATCAACCTGTTTTTCAAATATTTGGACGGCATTTGGGCCGCCGAAAATCTATCATTTGCTCAGCAAACGGGAGAGCGTTTGCGCGGTGAAGTCTACCATGGGTACGACCCGGGCGTAATTCAAGCGCGTGGGACCGATGACACCGACGACGCCGACCACCTGTCCCTCTCCGTCGCGATAGGGGGCCGCTATCACAGATGAACCGGAAAGCGAGAATAATTTATTCTCCGCACCAATAAATATTTTCGCCGCTTCCGCATCGCGCGCATTGTCGAGCAGCCGGGAAATCTCCTGCTTGCCCTCCAGCTCGTCGAGCAATTGCCGCACACGGTCGAGATCGTCGAGATTGCTGTCATCGAGGAGGTTGGCTTGCCCGCGCACGATCAGCACCGGGCGATCCGCGGGATCCCGGCTCCAAGTCACAAGTCCGGCCTTGACCAGATCCTCCGACGCCTTGTCGATCGCCAGTTCGCCCGCGCTGATTTCGTGGTCCAGCCGCGCCAGCGCCTGCGACAGCGACAATCCGCCAAAACGCGCGGTGAGATAATTACCCGCTTCAACCAGCGCCGATTCCGACACGCCGGGCGGAAGATCGAGCACGCGATTTTCGACCGCGCCGTCCTGCGACACGAGGATCGCCAGCCCTTGCCCCTCGGACAGCTTCACGAAGCTGAACTGTTTGAGCAACGGCTCGCGCTTCGGCACCATCACCAGACCGGCGCAGGAGGACAGTCCGGACAGGACCGAAGTCGTGGCGCGCAGCGCGTCCTCGACCGGGCCCTGCTCGCTGATCTGGCTTTCAATCGCGTCGCGCTCCTGTTGCGAAGGCTCCGCCGCCTGCATCATCCCGTCAACAAACAGCCGCAGCCCCAGCTCAGTCGGCATCCGCCCGGCACTGGTATGCGGCGCGGCGAGCAGGCCGAGCTCCTCGAGGTCCTGCATCACATTGCGGATCGAGGCCGGAGACAGCTCCAGCCCAGGCGCCTTGGAAATCGTCCGCGACCCCACCGGCGCACCGCTGTCGAGGTAGGATTCCACCACGACGCGGAAAATATCCTGCGCGCGTTCGTTCATTTCGGTGATGGGTGTGGTGGTCATGCAGGGTAGATAAGACAGATCGGAACGGGTTTCCAGCTTTCAGAAATTTGGCGTGTTGCGAAAGTTGGTTGAATAACCAATACTTGCCATCAATGACAAAACCCAAGAACAGCGATGATCCACGATATCTGTTTGTTCTGGGTGCACCCAATGATGAACGGGGTGGATTGTCAGAGATTTCGCTGAATCGCATCGAGTTGGCGGTGTCAATTTCCCGGTCTGATCCAGAAGTTCGGGTAATTGCAACCGGGGGCTATGGCGATCATTTCAATCGAACAGATCGCCCGCATCACCAGTATGTTGCAGATGAATTGGCTAAACTTGGCGTACAGACTTTCGATCCGCAGCCTCATGATTTCCTCAGTTCCAATACCGTCGAGGACGTTGTTCAAATATCCGAGTTCGTCAACAAACAGCAGGTCAGTAAAATCCAAGTCGTCACATCTGAATTTCATATTGAAAGGTGCAGGTTCATTATTGATTGCTTGATGCGCGAACAGAAAGTTGACTTGCATGCTGCAAAAAACCCGGTCGATGCAGAACTCCAGATAATTCATGAGCGAAACGCAAAGAAAAGACTGATTGATCAGGGCGGTGTTGTGATTGGCAAGGACTTTTTTCCTGCGCCACGCTGAATTGAGAGAGGAGACTTGCGCTCTTCCAGTGAAAGCTCGATGACCTGCATCAACCCGTTGATAAAGAGCCGCAGCCCCGGTTCCTCGAAATCTTGCAAGACATCGCTAATCTGCGCGCGCGTTCATTTCGGTGATGGGTGTGATGGTCATATGGGGTAGATAGAAGATGTTCTGAGCATACTCAATAATCCCATCTGCGCAATTACAGCCCAATAACAAAGTTTCTTGGTATGGATACAGGGACAAAAGAAACTACGTTTCTAATTCTGTCGATTTCCACTTCTATTTTTCGGACACAGCTTGAAGGTACATGCCCTCCTCCGATCCAGTATGGATAGATATGGTAAGACGGGATTTCATCACCATGGCCGAACTGCAGTGTCAAGGGAGGAACTTCGTTGGTAACCAATCGGCATGCGTTGGAACGCCACCGCTGCCTTATTGGCCAATCAATTCGGGCGATATTTGTTCTTATTTTATAGTTTTCCAGATCAGACAGCGTGAACTTTTCCGATTTGTGCAGTTCGCTGTATGTACAGCCGTGTAAGGGAACTTCGCCGCTTTCGTTCAACCATTGCACAAGTCCGGAACCATCTGGTTCGAACTCGAACACGGCCATCTTTGTTGCCGAGCAGACAGGTTGATTGGCGGTCTTGTCAACAAACTGCACAGCCAGTGTTACAGAAACATCCTTGATCAAACGGTCGCGTTCGACAAATGAGCTTTCGAAATAACTGCAACTGGCCAGGAAACACATCAGCAAACACGCTATGACGAAATCAAATATCCTGTTAATCATAGAGCCTCAGCTTGGCAGATGCGATTAGTCTAGCTATCCCCCTTTCCGAAAGCCACAGGAGAATCACTTATGCGCCCTTCAGGACGCGCCCCGGACGAGATGCGCGCTATCACTATTGAAACCGGTTTTACCAAACATGCCGAAGGGTCCTGCCTGATCAGCTTTGGCGATACCAGGGTGCTGTGCACCGCCAGCGTCGAAGAACGCATTCCGCCGTGGCTGCGCGGCAAGGGTGAAGGCTGGGTCACCGGGGAATATTCGATGCTCCCCCGCGCTACCCACACCCGCGGATCGCGCGAAGCGGCGCGTGGGAAGCAGTCTGGCAGAACACAGGAAATACAGCGGCTTATTGGACGTTCTTTACGCGCTGTCGTAGATCTGAAAAAGCTCGGCGAGCGGCAGATTACGCTGGATTGCGATGTCATCCAGGCCGATGGCGGCACCCGTACGGCATCGATCAGCGGCGCCTGGGTGGCGCTGCGGCTGGCGGTCAATGACCTGATGGCGCAGAAGCTCATTGCCGAAGATCCGATCGAACAGAAAATCGCGGCGATCAGCTGCGGGATCTATAATGGCACGCCGGTGCTGGATCTCGACTATGACGAGGACAGCAATGCCGGCGCGGACGCGAATTTCGTGCTGACCGGCGACGGCAATATTGCCGAGGCGCAGGCGACGGCCGAGGGCGCGACTTATGACGAGGAAGGCCTGATGCGCTTGCTCCGGCTCGCGAAAATCGGGTGCGATCAGATTTTCGAAGCGCAGGACAAAGCGGTTTCGTAACGGTAATCCTCTCCCCTTGAGGGAGAGGACAAGTAAAGCTTGTGAACTTGTTCACTAGCGTAACTCGGTGAGGGGTGAGCGATGCAAGGCCCCCTCTCCAACGTCGCCTGGGCAGCAAGCTGCCAAGGCTTTGGTATCCTCTCCCTCAAGGGGCGAGGATGAGGATGTAGAATGACCCACCGCAAACTTACCCCCGGCAAACTGATCATTGCGACTCACAATCAGGGCAAATTGCGCGAAATCCGGGCGCTGCTCGAACCTTACGGGGTCGAACCGGTCTCGGCGGGAGACCTTGGCCTGCCCGAGCCGGAGGAAACCGGAACGACCTTTGCCGAAAATGCGCTGTTAAAGGCACGCGCCAGCGCGGAAGCCGCAGATTGCGTGGCTTTGGCGGATGACAGCGGGCTGTGTGTTGCCGCTCTGGACGGCCGGCCGGGGGTCTACACCGCCGACTGGGCAGAACGACAATGGTTCGAGGGCGAAAAGGGTCGCGACTGGTATATGGCGATGGGCAAGGTCGAGGGCAAACTGGCCGAACAGGGTCCGGACGTCGACCGCAGCGCCTGGTTTGTCGCCACCCTCGCCCTCGCCTGGCCGGACGGTCATAGCGAAGTTTTTGAGGGCAAAGCGCATGGATCGATTGTCTGGCCACCACGCGGGACCTTGGGTTTCGGCTATGACCCGGTTTTTCAGCCGCGAGGCCATGACGTCACCTTTGCCGAACTGGAGCCGGCGGACAAGATCGCGCTAAACCATCGGACACATGCATTCCGCAAGCTGGTCAGCGCCTGCTTCGACTAGAATCGGCAGGTCAGGAGGCGGTCAGGGGACCCGCTGACCGATAACATTGCCCGGCGGATTATAGCGACACACAAGGACATCCCGCTGATTATCGGAGGCAATTCCGCAACCGATACGAGTCGTGGTGCTCCAGATAATCTGGGTATAATGGCCAACCACCTCGCCATTGCGGCTGACATCCGGGAAAATACCCGGCACGAAAAACTGTTTTTCGTTGATCCAGCCATCGACCATTTGCTGGAAAGAAAAGAATCCCGCGGTTCCGGCCCACAGATTCTCGCCCTGGTTGGGCCGCGATGAGCGCGGGCTGTGTTCAAACCGGCCGTTGGCGATCAGCACTTCCGCATAAGCCCGGGCCTGATCGTTGAGATCGGCATCGAGCACCACCGGCGCTGCTCCGACTTCCGCCCGCGCTTCATTATGCGCCTGCAGCATGACGTCGAGCATCGGATCACCCGTTGGTGTAGGCGTCGGTGTCGGTGTGGGCGTCGGGGTTGGAGTTGGCGTAGGGGTCGGCGTTGGAGTTGGCGTCGGTGTTGGTGTCGGCGTATTAGGCAGCGTTACCTGCTCCGGATCGGCTTGTTCGCCACCACAAGCGGTCAAAGCAACAATTGCCGAAGCTTGCAGCAGGATGCCGCTGCGCCTAATGGATTTCCGGTGTCCCATATTCCCTCCTCAACACTTCATCCGGCCCCTTCCGAGCGCCCCGTTTCCGCGCTCTATATCCACTGGCCGTTTTGCGTCGCCAAATGTCCCTATTGCGACTTCAACAGCCATGTCCGAAACCAGATAGATCCGGACGTCTGGCTCTCCGCTCTGGTGTTTGATTTAAGGCATGAACATTCTGTTAATCCCGACACCCGGCTGGGGTCGATATTCTTCGGCGGCGGCACCCCGTCGCTCATGCCCCCTCGGCTCGTCGCGCAACTCATCAAGGAAGCGGACCGGCTCTGGGGTCTGACCGAGGGTTGCGAGATCACGCTGGAGGCCAATCCGTCATCAGTGGAAGCCGCCCGTTTTGCCGATCTGGCTCAGGCCGGAGTGAACCGGGTTTCCCTGGGATTACAGTCTCTTGATGATGAAACATTGCAGTTTCTGGGGCGTGCCCATGATGTCGCCGAAGGGCTGGCAGCATTGGATATTGCGAGGCGGGAATTTGACCGGGTCAGTTTCGACCTGATTTATGCACGCCCGGGCCAATCGGCGGCGGACTGGCAGGCCGAACTGGAGCGGGCGCTGGCTTTCGGGACGGATCACCTGTCCTTGTATCAGCTGACCATTGAACCTGGCACGCAGTTCGAAACACTGGTCCGCAAGGGCGATCTGATCCCGGCAGATGATGATCATTGCGCCGATCTGTTCGATCTCACGCAGGAGATCACGGCCGCAGCCGGTCTTCCCGCTTATGAAATCAGCAACCACGCTCGAACGGGTCAGGAAAGCCGGCACAACCTTACCTATTGGCGCTATGGCGACTATATGGGCG
>JBCBZY010000328.1:0-3123 GCA_039815115.1 Pseudomonadota bacterium
AGCAAGCGCAGCGGGAAGCCGATCATTCCGGACGAGTGGGCACACATCCGCTCCACTGCGAGATGGGTTTTGCCGGTATTGGTAGGCCCCAGTACAGCTGTAACGGGAGAACGGGATTGCAGGGACATCAGCTGCAGATGATCGCAACATGGCATGTCAGGCAAGACAAATTTTGCGAAATCTCCAGATTTTCCGGCGATTCGGACCGGATATCGGTGATTTTACACGTTTCACCGCGCGGAACGCAAAAGGCCCCACATCTTAATTTGACATTAACTCTATTCCTACACAGAGGATGGAACGGAAAAGGACCGGTTTCTTTAGTGTTTCAGGGACAGCCGATCCGGTTTAGGGGTGCGCTTGTTCAAGAGTAACGACATGTTTGCCAACCAGGGAAATGGCCCTGCAACTGCGAGCATGCAGGCGGCGCCCGTAGTCGTGGAAAACCCCCTTGGCGAAAAGTTCCCCTTTGGCGACAAATTCCGCGAATGGATCGATCACGCGCGTGATGAACTGGCGGATGTGGAATGGGTGCCGGACCTTGGACGGGATATCGGCAGCGTTGTCTGGTTCCGCGGACTGGGAACACTGGTCCTCCTGTGCAGCATCGCGATTTCCTGCCTTCCCGATTTTGGCCCGATAGCCGGACATCAAAATGCTCCTCTTATCGGATCGCAGGCCGATCAGGCGCGATCCCAGATGATTGCGCCCCTCGCCTATGGTTCGGACACCGGTATCAGCATGGCCGCCACCGATGCGGTCAGGCCGCTGGCGGAAAGTCCGGAACGCCCCTCGGTGGAACTGGTCGCGACGCTCGGCCGCGGCGACAGTTTGCAGCGCGTCCTGCAACGCGCGGGTGTTGCCGGACAGGAAGCCGGTGAAGTTACCGACCTGATCGCCGATGCGGTTTCAATCAGAGACATCAAGCCCGGGACTAAAATCGACGTCACGCTCGGTCGCCGTCAGGACCGCAACCAGCCCCGCCCGCTCGACCAGCTGGCTTTCCGGGCCCGGTTTGATCTGAATCTGGAAGTCTTGCGGCAGGACGGCAAACTGAAACTCCAGCGCAAGCCCATCCTCGTCGACGATACACCGCTGCGCGTTCGCGGGGTTGTCGGATCCAGCCTTTACCGTTCTGCGCGCGCCGCCGGAGCGCCTGCCGGTGCGGTTCAGAAATATCTCCAGGTGATCGGCAAGAAATTGTCCGTGTCCCGGGACATTCGTGCAACCGATGAATTTGACATCATCCTCTCCTATCGCCGGGCCGAAACCGGCGAAGTGGAAGTAGGTGATCTGGTTTATGCTGGCCTGGAACGGGACAGCAAACCGAAGGCGCAAATGATGAAATGGAATAGCGGCGGCCGCAACAACTGGTTCGAAGCCTCGGGTGTTGGTCAGTCCAGCGGACAGCTGGTGCGGCCGACCAATGGCCGCCAGACATCCGGATATGGCATGCGCCGGCACCCGATCCTGCGCTATAATCGCATGCACAGCGGCATCGACTTTGGCGGCGGCTATGGCGCACCCATTTATGCCGTTACCGACGGAACCGTGACATTTTCCGGTCGCAAGGGCGGGTTCGGAAAATTCGTCAAGATCAAGCATGCTGGCGGGCTGGCGTCCGGATATGCCCATATGAGCCGCATCGCCGTGAGCAATGGCCGCCGGGTCCGCCAGGGACAGATTATCGGCTATATCGGATCAACCGGCCTGTCCACCGGACCGCATCTCCACTATGAACTGTATCGCAATGGCCGTCCGGTCAACCCGAACTCGGTCAAGTTCATCGAGCGTGCGAAATTGAACGGGCGCGAGTTACGCCGCTTCAAGAACGAATTTGAAAAACTCAAAACGGTCGAACCCGGTGCCGCACTTGGTGCACTGAAAAGCGCTTCGCGACGCCCCGCCGAGAACCGCGAAATCAGCCGCCTTAACAAGCCGGTCAACAGCTGATCCGTTTATCGGGAGCGGGTCACGCAGACCTGTATTGCTGCCATCATCTTGTCCTCTGGCGGTTGTGCTATTTCCGCCATTTCGGTCAGTCTCCCCAAAACCTCGCCCGAAGAGCATTCACAAATGGGTCGCACGACCTGTTCCGCAGCCCCGGCCCTCACGGCTTCGGCGATGCAATTCGTGACAAAGCCTTTTGTCCATCCATCCTTTAGTCCCTGATCCAGATTGAGACTGAATTCCGAAGGTTCGACGGGTTCTGGACCAGAACGTTCCGGTGCGGCTTTTGACACATCTTCTTCTGCCGCGGCATTTGCGCCTTGGTCTGCGCTGCTCTCATCGGCTGCATCACTGCAGGCGGACAGCAGACAAATCGAAGCCATAGCGGCTACCAGTATCTTTTTCATTTTTGCAAATTCTCCGTTGGCGACCACGGATTGCGTCAGGACATAACATCATTCCCGACAAAACGCCTAACAGTTATTGAGAAGATTCAGGAGGTTCGCTAAGGCTGGGCCATGACTTCCGGCACCCCAGCATTTCCACGGACCCGACTGCGCCGTTCCCGAACAACAGCCTGGAGTCGCGCCATGGTGCGGGAAAACATGCTCTCGGCATCCGACCTGATCTGGCCGCTGTTCATCACCGAGGGTGACGGGCATTCCGAACCGATCGAGTCTCTGCCGGGTGTCAGCCGCTGGTCCGTCGATCTGATTGTCGAACGCGCAAGGGAAGCGATTGACCTTGGCATTCCCTGCCTTGCCCTGTTCCCAAATACCCAGGCAGACCGGCGCAGCGCCGATGCGGCGGAAGCCCTCAATCCCGACAATCTGATGTGCCGGGCGATCAAGGCGGTCAAAGATAGTCTGGGAGATGAAATCGGTATTCTGACCGACGTCGCGCTCGATCCCTATACCAGCCACGGCCAGGATGGTCTGATCGATGATCAGGGCTATGTCGAAAATGACCGCACGCTCGACATGCTGACGAGGCAGGCCCTGAACCAGGCCAATGCTGGAGCAGATATTATCGCGCCGTCCGACATGATGGACGGCCGGGTGGCCGCGATCCGCGACACGCTGGAACTGGCCAGCCATCACAATGTCCAGATCATGGCCTATTCCGCCAAATATGCCAGCGCCTTCTACGGGCCGTTTCGGGACGCGGTGGGCT
>JBCBZY010000254.1:0-4290 GCA_039815115.1 Pseudomonadota bacterium
CCTCTTACTTGGATTGATTGGAGACGACATCGGCCATCTCGGGAATCGGTTTAATCGGGCAGTTAACTAGCAATCCAGGCGCCGGTTGTCACGCCTTTCCAAATCTGGTCCGGTGACGTTACGGCAAGCTCAGCACCGAGCAATTTGGACCAGTGATGCTCATTACCCAGCGTGTCACGCCAGGCCCATAAACGGCGGGTATAATGATGCAGATCATATTCCTGCGTATAGCCCATGGCCCCGTGCACCTGATGAAATGGCACGGTCACGGCTTCGACGCTGTGACCGATCTGGACCTTGGCAACAACCGCTTCATGCCATGCCTTTTCCGGATCATCGGCGTGGCGGGCCAGCGCGCTGGCAGCCTGTGTCGCGGCCATGGTTGCGGCAGCGCTTTCTGATGCAGCAACGGCCAGTTGATGCTGGATCGCCTGAAATTTCGACAATGGTCGCCCGAATTGTTCGCGATCGGAGACATAGGCGATGGAGAGGTTCAGCGCGGCTTCGATAGCCGAGGCCATTTGCACCGCACGGACAGTGAGGATCAACGCCTCGACGGCCCGCCTGGACAGGTTGGTCGCAGCGCTCGCAACGGGTGTCGCGGTGGAGAAGTCGAGGCGCGTATCGCTGTCGGGTGACAATGCTTGCCCATCGGTCGCCGATGCGTCGTCTGTTTTATAGAGGGCAATGGCGTTCTTGCCGGCATCATAGACGGCGACATGATCGGCTGTGCCTGCGAACGGGACGTTGGCAGCATTGCCGTCCAGCAGCGCGAACGTGGAAGCGCCATCGGGAATGGCGATGCCGGCTCGGTCGAGCAACCAGTTGGCGATCAATGTCTCTGTAAAGGGCACCGGCGAGGCTGCCTCTGCGGACACCCAGATGGCGCCGAAAACCTCATCATAATCGGCACCAAAGCCGCCATTATCTTCACTCACCCAAGCGAGCGGCAGCCCGTTTTCGGCGAGCGCATCCCATAGGGCTTGTGGATATTCACCAGCTTCGGCCTGATGGGGCACTTCGCGCCCACACAGATCGGTGTAAATCTTCGCTGCGGTTTCAGCGACCATGCCTTCTGTATTGATCATCGCTGCGCTCCCTATCTCAGTCCCAGTTGCCGCGCGGTAATGCCGCGCATGACTTCTGTTGTCCCGCCGCGCAATGTATTGGGCGGAGATCGCAAGATGCCGATGTTGAGGATACGTCGCATTTCATCGCTCCACTCTTCTGCCGGCAGATCATTCATCAACGCCCGCACTTGCAAGGTGAGGTCGTTCTCCAACCGGTTGCCAAGATCTTTGACCAACGCCGCTTCCGTCTCCGGCGATACGCCCTGATGCAGCAGATTGGCGATGCCCCAGGACATGCCGCGTAAGGTGCGCAAATTGGCAATCAGCTTGCCGAGACGGGCCTGAGAATCCGATCCGAGCTTGCCTTGCAATTGATACAGTGCGGTTTCGAGCGTGATATAGCTCGACAGAAATCGCTCCGGGCCGGAGCGTTCCATCGCCAACTCGCCGGTCACCTGTTTCCAGCCGCCGCCTTCTTCGCCGAGCAGGCAATCATCCGGAACGATCACATCTTCAAAATAAACCTCGTTAAAATGCGCATCGCCGGACAGGTCGGTAATCGGTTTGATGGTTACGCCGGGCAGGCTGAGATCGATCATGATCTGTGAGAGACCAACATGCCGGTTGCGGCCCTCGGCCGGAGAAGTACGCAAGATGGCGACCATGTAATGCGAAATATGCGCGCCCGAAGACCAGATTTTCTGGCCGTTGATTTTCCAGCCGCCTTCCACCTTTTCGGCCTTGGTTTTGACATTGGCAAGATCCGATCCCGCGCCAGGCTCGGAAAGCCCAATGGCGAAATAACATTCGCCGGCGGCAATCCGTGGCAATATGTCGAGCTTTTGCTCTTCGGTACCATGTTCCAGCAGCATCGGCGCATGTTGCCGATCGGCAATCCAGTGCGCACCCACTGGAGCGCCTGCGCGCAGTGTTTCTTCCGTCACGATATAGCGTTCGAGTGCGGTCTTGTCGTGGCCGCCATATTGGCTCGACCAGGTCAGGCCAATCCAGCCACGCTTGCCCATTTTCTTGGAAAATTCGGTATCGGAAGAGGCCATCCAGCATTCGGGCTCGGGCCGGAAATTCCCGGCCTCGCGTTCCTCTTTCAGGAATATTTGCAATTCAGAACGCAATTCTTCCAGCGCCGGATCGGGCTGGACTACGGGAAAGTTGAAACGTTGCATCGACAAATGCCTCAGGTTTGAAAATCAGGGTGTTACGATGTTGAACTGCGGATCAACCGGATCAAGCGCACCAAACATTGCCGCCATCAGGCCGACATTGCCCAACACTTTCATATTGCCGGACACGATTAGATCTCGCGGCGTGATTTCGCGCATCAACAGCCGGGTGAAATCCGTTCGACTGACAGTGATTTGGGCGATCGAGCGATCGGTTGTTCCGTTACGCGGGAACATCACGCTTTTACCAATATCGACATGCACAGCCTCGCCGCGATCCGGGAAGGTGAACTGGATGATGCCGCCCGCATGGCCCATCCGCGCCGGATTGAAGCGTGCTGCCAAAGCATCGAACAGGTCAACCGCCGGAATGCTGTTCAATACCCGCGCATTAGTGGTCGCAACCACATCGCCGCGATCATTGCCTTCGCGCAGCTCTTTGGCGCCCGACAGATAGATATTGCGCCAGGTGCCTGCTTCGGCTTGAAAACCAAGTTGTTCATAGGTCGAAGCAAGCCATTTCTTGCCTGCTTCATTGGCGGGATCCGCAAATACGATATGGTTGAAGACAGTGGCAGCCCAGCGATAGTCGCCGGCAGCAAAAGCCTGTTGACCCACTGCCAAAGCCTTGGGCGCTCCGCCCATGGCCGCGACATATTTTCGCGATGCTTCGGCCGGTGGTAGCTCGTGATAATGGGCTGGCACCCCGTCCCACCATCCGAAGTAGCGCTGGTACACCGCCTTTGAATTGTGATTGAGCGTGCCATAATAATCGCGCACGCCAAAATCTGTTGCGGCAAAATCAGGCTCGCCGATATTCTCGGCGATTTCATGCATGGTGGCACCTTGATTGGCCTGACGCAGGGTCTGGTCATGGACGTAGCGATAGAGACCGCGCTGATTTTTCAGAGCCGTCTCGACATTCTCTCTGCCCCAGATCGGCCAGTGATGGCTGGCGAGCAGCACGTCAGATTTCTCACCATATTTGGCGAGCATGGTATCGATCACCTTGCTCCATTTCAGCGTATCCCGCACAAGCGCGCCGCGCGGTGTCAGCACATTGTGGAAATTGCGTGTCGCTACTTCGGCGCTGTGCAGCGCTTTAAATTCGGGCAAATAAAAGACCAATTCGGCTGGCGCTTCCGTTTCACCGGCATCCATAAACTCAAAGGTGATGCCATCAATAGTCAGGGTCTCGCCATCCTTGCTGATGGACTTGGTCGGTGGCACGAGCGACAAATCGCCTTTGGACAGATATTGTCCCAGACCGGTTCCGACATGACCCGTCTCGCCAACCGGTAAATTGGTACCAAATTGAAATTGCACCCGGCGATTCATCGTGGTTCCGGCGAGCACATTTTCGCCAATGGATTCTCTCAGAAAACCATGCGGTGCGATGATTTGCACCTTGCCATATTGTAATTCCTGGGGCGTCACGACACCGCTGACACCGCCAAAATGATCGCCATGGCTGTGGGTGAAAATAACCGCCTGCACCGGACGCTGGCCTAGTGTCTCATTGGCGAGCGCCAAGCCGGCCCTGGCTGGGGCTGGTGTGGTCAGCGGATCAATGACGATCCAGCCGGTCTTGCCAGCGATCAGGGTCATTTGCGCGAGATCATAGCCGCGCAACTGGTAAATGCCTTCCTGCACCTTGAACAAACCGTGGATGCTGTTGAGCTTGCTTTGCCGCCAAAGCGAAGGGTTGACCGTATCGGGTGCCGCATCTTTGACAAAATCAAATTGCCCAACCTCCCAGGCAACCGAACCATCTTCGTTCAGGATCTGAGGGTCCTCGATCTTCGCCAGAAAACCCCGATTGGCATTGTCGAAATCTGTTTGGTCTGCGAGCGGCAGGCGTGCTGCAACTTTTGCATTGGCCGCCCTGGTCGCCGCGGTAGCAACGCCTTCAGGAGGGTTGTTAGCGGGTGGTTCATCTGCCGCCACTAGCAATGGAGCAGCAGCAAGCAATGCCGCTGAAAGATACTGGGCCTTGGTCATGATCATTGCCCCTTAAACACCGGTTTGCGTTTCTCAAG
>JBCBZY010000037.1:0-13483 GCA_039815115.1 Pseudomonadota bacterium
AGCTCTTCCAAAAGATGCTCGATACTTGAAAGACTATCTGGCCGCGCAGTCTGGAGGCCAAATCTAAATTTGGCACAGTATTTTTGGCACAGTTCACAAACAAATGTCAGGTTAACGGAGAGATATGCCAAAGCGTGCGAACCAGAGCCGGAGTTGGCACACCAGTTTTGGCACCCCCGCCTATTTTTGCCGTAGAATATTGAAATAAAACAATTACTACTGCACCGTGTCCGCCACTTTTGGAAATATTTCCTGGCCTGTCGAGCACGGTGACCGGACTCGATGTTCACCGAACGCACAGGCTGACCGGGATAAAATCCCAAGTCAGAAGAACAATCCCGGGAGTGGACGGTATCAATTGGTAGTCCCGGCTGCAGCAATCATTGACGGCAGGAAATTTGTCAGTGTTTCAGATCAGGACCGGACGATCAGCCTTTCGGCATCGTTTCAGGGCGAAGATATGCGAACATGTGCGGCACATAGTCAGCTTTGCCGAGTTCGACATTCCCGGCGCGCAATATCGCATAAGCCGTCATCAGGTGAAAATAAAACTGGGGCAGCGTCCAGTCGCGGGCATATTGCTCTGCGGTCAGGTCAAAGATCATGCCGCTGGGAAGCTCATGCGCAATGGATCTGTACGGGTCGGCGTCGAGCGCATCGGGAGCAAGACCTTCCAGCAACATGATCGTTTCGTCAATTCGGGCTTGCGCATCTGCCAGAGAACCAGGCTGTTCACCTGCATTTCGCCCCTCCTCGACAAGTATATCGAGAGATTCCGGAAAGGCCTCTCCCTTCAGACGGAATACCGCTTCCTGAGCCTGCAAGCAGACAAACCGAACCTGGGTCGATAGCGGAAACATGTCGGGTGCAAGACGCGCTGATAGCAGCTCTGCCGCTTCTGCTGCTGGCATTTGCGCCTGTGCTTTCTCGAGCCAGCCTGAAAGCGTTTTCAGCATTTGCGTGTAAGTGGGTACGAGCAACTTCGTTAATGACATAGATTCTCTTTTCTTATCCGGAGCTATTGTGCGGCATCTTCAAGATGATCCCTTGACGGCCTGCGGCGTCATCCACCTTTCGATATTACGCGCAACGAAGCCGGTCAAATCCCGTGGTGTTTTTCCGGTAAGCCCAAAGACGGAATCGGTAAGCCTGTCCTCTCCACCCGCTGCGATGGCGGTATCCATTGCCGCGAGTAATTCCGCATAGCTTTTGCTCAAACCGCCCGACTGGATGCGCCCCGTCAGATCTTCTTCGCTCAATTTATGGTGAATGATGGTGAAGCCCAAAGCATCGGAAAGAACCTCGGCGACCTCATCGTAGGAGAGCGACTCTGGTCCGGTCAATATTGCGTCCCCATTGGGGATGGCGGGATCCGTCAGCGCCGCGGCCGCGACCGCCGCAATATCATCGGCATCAATGAAAGGAACCCGTCCGTCACCTGTTGCAGAATAGATTGCATGCTCATCGCGGATTGTCGGCAGATGCTGCTGTTCCGAAAAATTCTGCATGAACCAGGTCGGGCGCAGAACGACCCAGCCTGGCGCGTGATCATGCAGATAACGATGCACGGCACCCATCATCGGACCGCCTTCTTCGAGCGAGGAAGCGCTGAGCAGCACAAAGCGCTCGACACCGCTTGCAATCGCGCGGTCAATAAACGGCTGCATAGCGGCCAGCGGTTCCGGGACATTGGCGGGTGCGACAAGATATATCGCCCTGACCGCATCCAGTGCCGCTGCGTAGCTGTTCGGGTCCGACCAGTCAAAACGGATCTGATCAGGTCCTTCGGGATTCCGGGTTGCGACAAGGGGGCGGTGGCCGCTGGCGATTAGCTGCCTGGCAAGACGGCTTCCCGTCTTGCCAGTGCCACCGGTGACAAGGATTTTATTGCGCATCACCGGTCTCCTTCAACGCCGCAGCGATGGCGTCATCGCCGCCCATCGCGCGCAATGCGATCAGGGGGTTCCAGTAGTCGCGATAATGGGTGATATATCCATCCGTCACGGTGACCACGGAGATGTATGTTTGATCATAGGCAATTCCGGTTTCGGTGCCATGACCTGTGCAAGTGAACTCCAATATTGCGATACCGGAATCCTGAGCGCGATGAACCACTGGCTCTGACATTGACTCGATCGTGATAAGCGAAGCTGCGCCAGGCAGATATTCCGCCAGTGCTTCCTTCCCCTCCACGCGGGATACGCCGGACGGTGGAGCATAAGGAAATTCCATCACGATATCGTTGGCTACCATATCCAGAAACGTCTCTGCATCGGGCTCAAGCAAGTCATCAAGCGCTGCCCGAAGGAGGCTGGAAAAGCTGGCAAAAGGATCGGTTTGATGGGTCATCATGCCGCACTCCTTTCGCTATCAAGGTGCGCGAGCTGAGACTCCGGATACCGGGCGCCGGCTGCACTGCCATTGGGAATGGCCGCTTCAATTTCAGCCAGATCCGCCGCGCTCAGGGACAGGGACATTGCACCCAGCGCTTCGGACAGACGCTCGCGTTTGCGGGCTCCGATCAAGGGAACGATATCCTCGCCCTGATGTGCGACCCAGGCGATGGCGATCTGCGCTACTGTCGCATTCTTCGCTTCAGCGACCTTGCGCAGGGCATCCACGAGCGCCAGATTATGCGCAAGATTTTCACCGGCAAAGCGCGGGCTCATGCTGCGGAAGTCTCGATCGACATTGCGATCCGGCGACCAGTGACCGCTGATCAGACCGCGCGACAGGACACCATAGGCGGTGATGCCAATGCCGAGTTCACGGCAAGTCGACAGAATTTCCTCCTCGATACCGCGCGAGATCAGCGAATATTCAATTTGCAGATCAGTGATTGGGTGAACCGCATGGGCGCGGCGGATTGTCGAAGCGCCCACTTCGGACAGACCAATATGCCGCACATAGCCTTTGGCCACCATTTCGGCGATGGCGCCGATAGAGTCTTCAATTGGGACGGCCGGGTCCAGCCGGGAGGGACGATAAATATCGATATAGTCCGTACCCAGGCGCCGAAGCGAATAGGCCAGAAAATTCGGAATCGCTTCAGGGCGCGCATCATAACCGCCCCAACCGATGTCGGGATCCCGCAATGCGCCAAACTTCACGCTGATCGCCAGCGCGTCACGCTGGTGATTGCGAAGCGCTTCGCCAATCAGCATCTCATTATGGCCCATGCCATAGAAATCGCCCGTATCCAGCAAGGTGATCCCCTGCTCGACAGCCATGGCTATTGTGGCAAGGCTTTCATCCCGGTCCGCCGGGCCATAGACATCCGACATGCCCATGCAGCCCAGTCCGATAGCGGAGGTGGTTGGCCCTGTATTTCCAAGTTTTCGGTATTCCATTTCAAATTCCTTTCTGGGGGTGGGGGTGAGCATTCAACATGCCCCATGCACACCCCGGAGCGGTAGAATGGTACTCCGAGATTCTTGCCTGATCCTCCGGAACGATTGCCAGCACTTGTCGGCGGCAGGATTCCATGAGATAGGGAGGCGATGGAAAAAGCGCAGGAATTGAGCCAAATCATCAACCGTCATCTGACTTTTGACGGCATTGAACCTTGTGCATTGCCGCGAGTAAAACTTATACGATCCACGACAATTACACCGGCTATGCCAACAACTTACGAGCCCTGTCTGTGCCTTGTTGCACAAGGAAAGAAGCATGTGACTCTGGGGCATCTGGACTATGTCTACGATGCATCCCAGTATCTGGTGGCGTCTGTCGACCTGCCGCTGCAAGGATCGATTATCGAGGCAAGTGAGGAACGCCCCTACTTCTGCATAAGCCTTGATCTCAACGTAGCGGTCCTCAGTGAGTTGTTACTCGAACATGGGACCGATGTGCCCGCCACCACCTCAAAGCCCGGAATTGCTCTCAGCACCGTCACGCCAGAGTTGATGGACGCTGCCGTCCGATTGCTGCGCCTGCTCGACACACCGGAAGACATTCCTGCTCTGGCGCCTATGGTGGAACGCGAAATCCTTTACCGGTTGCTTCATGGCGAACAGAGCGAGATGATGCGCCATATTGCCAATGCCGAAAGCCGGCTGAGCCAGGTCAGCAGAGCGATAGTCTGGATCAAGGATCATTATGCCGAACCATTCAGTATCGAGCGACTGGCTCGGGAAGCCGGCATGAGCAGTTCGTCACTGCACGAGCATTTCAAGGCTGTAACAACCTACAGTCCGCTGCAATATCGGACGCGACTTCGCTTGCAGGAAGCGCGCCGGATCATGGTTTCCGATGCCCTGGATGCGGCCAGCGCAGGGTTCACGGTGGGTTACGAAAGTCCGTCTCAGTTCAGCCGCGACTATGCCCGGGTATTTGGTGCTCCGCCGATGCAGGATGCCCAGCGGCTCCGGGCCAGTCCCGACTTTGCCATGGCTTGAGACTGTGCCGCTTCACGCCAAAATAGCCGGCGCAATGATTTCTGGAAGCTTACATTCCATCCTGGCAGGCGTGTGCCCATAATTTCTCAGATCTTGTGCTCAACCGCTTTGCGCCTTTCGCAGCCGGGTGATGAATTCGATGAAAAATGCCGTGGCGAGGCTGAACAGGATCAGGCCGTTAGCAGCGATCAGGCCTGACAGCAGGCGCCATTCCTTGCCGATGACGATGTCCCCATAGCCCAGTGTCGTCATCGAAACGACGGCGAAATAGAGCGCCGTTTCCAGTTCCTGAAATTGCTCGAGAACCAGGAATGCTGCAGCCCAGATCCACACGCCGATGCTGATGGCGGCGAGCATCCACAGGACCACGGCGACCAGCGACAACATCAGTTTCAGCAACTTTCTCCCGGTTGCCAGCCAGCTGCCTATTCTGGTCAGCATCGCGGCAGCCATGCCGATAAAACAGACTTCCACAATGATGGTGGCGGAAATGAGAAGGGATCCCAAAAGCAGCTGCGATAACATTTGTCCTCCTTCTCCCGGACAGTACTTGTGAACGCTTTGGTTTAGAGCTGGTTTCAGTTAGCTATAAATGACATAAGATGACAACAGCTTCTGAAAGTTATCGGGAAGGTCACTGGTTTGGTGAGATGGTGGACAGGGTCGAAAATGCGATTCGCAATCATGGGGATCGCAGTGAGCGGCTTGCTCTCGGCCTGTTCGGGCGGAGAGGAGCAGGAGGCCGGGCTCGTCCGGCCGGCCAAATTGCATGTCGTGCAGAAATCCGAGAATCGGTTTGACGCCAGTTTCCCTGCGGTCATCGAGGCGGGAACATCGTCCACGCTGACGTTTCAGGTCGGCGGTCTGCTGGAAAGCTTGCCGGTACGGGCGGGACAGGAAGTGCGCCGCGGGCAAGTAATCGCGCGGCTCGATCAGCGGCGCTATCGTAATGCGGCCAATTCCGCCGAAGCCCAGTATCAGGTCGCGCAAACCGAATATGCCAGTGCGGTCCGGCTGCTCGAGGAAGATGCAATTGCGCGTATTTCGGTAGACCAGCGTCGCGCCCAGCGGGATGTCGCCCGGGCCCAGCTGGACAGCGCTCGCAAGGATCTGACCGATACCGTCCTGCGCGCGCCATTTTCGGGCGTGGTGGCGGAAAAGCATGCGGTACGCTTTCAGAATATCCAGCCGCAGGAAGACATTATCACCCTGCAGGCGATCCAGACCGTAGAGGCTGTTGTCAGCATTCCCGCCAATCTGGTGGCGAGGCTGGGCAATGACCCCGAAGAAAGTGGCAATGAATATGTCGTGCTGAATTCCGCGCCGGACCTCAAGATTCCGGGCCGATTCCAGTCGGTTACCACACAGGCCGACACACAGTCCCAGACATTCACCGTGAAATTTGCCTTCACGCCGCCGCCGGGCGTCACTGTTCTGCCGGGCATGACCGGCACGGTTTTTGGCAGCCGGGATCTGGTCTCTGACGGGACATCCGATATTTCCATTCCGCTCGGAGCCATCCAGTCGGAGGGCAAGAAGAAATTTGTCTGGGTCGTCGACAAAAAGACGATGAAGGTCAAGAAGCGGGCGGTGACCCTCACCGAGAGTGTCGGTGATGAAGTCGGCGTTGCCAACGGGTTGAAAGCGGGAGAAACGATTGTCGCTGCGGGGGCAGCCTATCTCCATGAGGGGACTACCATCCGTCCCTACGAAAGCTGAGGCTGATCCGTGGATCTCGCTGAATTTTCGATAAAGAACCGATTGATCTGTTTCATCTTCATCGCTCTCGCACTGGCGGGCGGCTGGTATTCCTTCCAGAATATCGCGCGCTTCGAGGATCCGGAATTTACCATTCGCACGGCTCAGATCGTGACCGAATATCCCGGAGCAACGCCGCAAGAAGTCGCTGATGAAGTGACCGAAGCGCTGGAAAGCGCGGTCCAGCAATTGCAGGAAGTAGATGAGATCCGTTCGGTATCCTCGGCTGGCCGGTCGGAGATCAACGTGGACATTCTCTACCGCTTTTCACCGGAGAAAAGTGACCTCCAGCTGATCTGGACCAAGTTGCGCAACAAGGTCAACGATGTCCAGAACCGACTGCCTCCTGGCGCCGAGACGTCGGTTGTCAATGATGACTTCGGGGATGTCTACGGCCTCTATTATCTGGCGACCGGAGATGGCTTCACCTCTGCCGAACTGTACAAATATATCCGCTCGCTTCGCACCGATCTCCTGTCGGTCGAAGGCGTCGCCAAGGTGCAGCCAGTGGGCATGCAGCAGGAGGCGATCTACGTCGAGATATCGCGTGAGCGAGCCAATGCCCTTGGGCTGTCCGTCGATCAGATTTACGGCGATCTGGCGCAACAGAATTCGGTTACACCAGCGGGTGATATCCAGCTGGGCGACAAGCGGCTGAAATTTCAGCCGACCGGAAAAATTGACTCGGTGGCAGCGATCAAGAATCTGGTTATCTCCACCGCCACGTCCGGAAACATTGTGACGCTGGGTGATGTCGCGACCGTCACGCGAAGCTATGTGGACCCGCCCGGATTCATTGTGCGCTATAATGGCAAGCCAGCGATCGCCATCGGAATATCCAACATCTCCGGCGCCAATGTCGCGAAAATGGGGGCGGCAATTGATGCCAAGCTGGAAGAGACCAAGGCCTTGCGTCCGGTCGGTATCGAAATCCACGAATATTATCACCAGGGCAAGATTGTCGAAACGGCGGTTTCAGACTTTGCGCTCAATGTCGTCGCAGCTTTGGTCATTGTATTGATCACGCTGTTCTTTTTCATGGGCCTGCGCTCTGCCGTGGTCATCGGTGCGGTATTGCTGCTCACCATCGCGGCGACGCTGGCGACCATGTATGTTATCAACATCCCGATGCACCGCATCTCGCTGGGTGCGCTGATCATTGCGCTGGGCATGCTGGTCGACAACGCCATTGTGGTCACCGAAGGCATATTGGTCGGTACACAGCAGGGCCGGAAGAAACTCGAGATTGCCAAGGATATTGTCCGGCGCACCAAATGGCCGCTGCTCGGCGGTACGCTGGTTGGCATTATCGCCTTTGCCCCGATCGGGTTTGCGCCTGGGGATACGGCAGAATTTACCGGCGATCTGTTCTGGGTGGTCATGGTCTCCTTGCTGTTCAGCTGGATATTCGCCATCACCGCCGTGCCGCTATTTGCCGACATGCTGTTTCCGGAATCTGACGGCGGGCCAGTGGAAGAGAAGCCCGAGCATCCCTTCTTCGTCCGCTACAAGCAATTCCTGAGGCAAGTGCTGCACAAGTCAAAGCTGGCCATCATCGCCGTGGTCATCCTGTTTGCCCTGTCGATCTTTGGCTTCAATTTCGTCAAGCCCGGCTTCTTCCCGCCCTCGACATCGCCGCAAATTGTCGTCGATTTCTCCCTTCCCGAAGGCACCGACATCTCGACAACCGATGCGTCGATGCAACGCCTGGAAAAATTCCTGATGCAGCAGGAAGGGGTCAAGGATGTGCAGACGCTGGTGGGTCAGGGCACGCTGCGCTACATGCTCGTTTACTCACCGGAATCACCGAGCAGCGCTTATGGTCAGTTCCTGATCAAGACCGACAGCTATGATGTCATTTCCGACATCCTGCCCGGAATTCAGGAGCATATCGATGCGAATTATCCTGATGCGCAGGCCAAGGTCTGGCAATTCCAGCTAGGGCCAGGAGGCGGATCCAAGGTCGAGGCCGAGTTTTCCGGACCCGATCCTGTGGTGCTGAGAGACCTCGCAGGTCAGGCCAAGGCGATCATGGCTGCGGATGGTGGAGCGATTTCGATCAAGGATGACTGGCGTCAGCCGGTCGCGGTTGTCGAAGTCAAATATAATGACGATAATGGCCGGCGTCTTGGCATATCCCGCGAAGATCTCGCAGATGCCCTGCGCACCAATTTCTCGGGCCGGGCGGTTGGCGTTTACCGGGAAGAAGACCAGCTGATTCAGATCATCGCCCGCGGACCGGAGCGCGACCGGCTGGATGCTACCAGCATGCGCGGCGTACAGATTGTCAGCCCGGCCACCGGCAAATCGGTGCCCATATTGCAGGTGGTCGATGGATTTGAAACCGTCTGGCAGGATTCCCGGCTGCGCCGCGTCGACCGCGTCTGGACGATCAATGCGCAAAGCGACCCGCTGCCCAGCGAACTGGCCGGCGAGCTGCGGGAACGGATATTACCGGAGATTGAGGCGATCGAACTGCCAGAAGGTTATGCTTTTCAGTGGGGCGGGGAATTCGGGGACAGCGCGGATGCGAACAGCAGCCTGGCCAGCACATTGCCGTTGGGCTTCCTCGCCATGGTGCTGGTCGTCGTGGTTCTGTTCAACGCCCTGAAGCAGCCACTCATCATCTGGCTGGTTGTCCCGCTCTCGCTGATCGGCGTCGTGATCGGGTTACTGCTGACCAACTCTGCACTGGAATTTATGGCGATATTGGGCCTGCTGTCGCTTTCCGGACTGCTGATCAAAAATGCCATCGTGCTGGTCGACCAGATGGATCTCGAAATTCGCGAAGGAAAGCCGCGATTTGATGCCGTGCTCGACTCCGCCGCCAGCCGCGTGCGTCCGGTGATGATGGGGTCGCTGACGACTGTCCTGGGCGTGATACCGCTGTTCCTCGATGCCTTTTTCAAGTCGATGGCGGTGGTGCTGGTCTTCGGACTGAGCTTTGCCACTGTGCTGACACTGGTCATCATTCCGGTGCTCTATGTCATGTTCTTCCGCATCACCCCGGATGAGGTTGCGGAGCCGGAACCCGTGGAGGTCGAGACATGATGGGCTCTGTGCGCAAATCTGATCTTGTGAAGGCGGGACTGACTTTGGGATGGGCCGCCGCTCTGTTGACCGGCTGCGCGAGCGTGGCACCGGCGACCCAGAGTGAAACGGCATCTGTCTCGGCAGAAAGCCTGCCTCCGGTGCCGCCCGGATGGACTGCGGCACGGGAACGTGTCGGAGATGTCCAGGTTGGCTGGATCGCGGATTTCGAAGATCCGTTGCTGGTGGACCTGGTTGCGGAAGCCCAGCGCAACAATCGCAACCTGCGCGCCGCTGCCGCCAATGTTCGCCGGTCCTGGGCGCTCGCAAGGCAGGCCGGTTCGCCGCTTTTGCCGAGCGTCAGCGGATCAGGCAGCGTCACGCGCAACGAGCCGCTGGAAGTTCGTCCCGGCAACACGTCTTTCACCGCCGGGCTGCAGATCGGCTGGGAGGTCGACATCTGGAACCGCATCGAAGCCGGACAGCAGGCCGCGGTCGAAAGCGCCCGTGCGACCGAAGCCGATTATGTCTTTTCGCAATATTCCATCGCTTCCGTCGTGGCGCAGTCCTATTTTCTCGTTATCGAGGCCGGGGAGCAGGTCTTTGTGGCGCAAAGCATTGTCGACGCGCTGATCGAGATCCGGCGGATCGTGCGTCTGCGCTACCGCTATGGCTTTGCATCCGCCTATGATGTGTCCTTGTCGGAGTCCGATCTCGCTACGGCACTGGATACGCTGGAGACGGCGAAAAACGGCAAAGTGGAGGCGCTGCGCGCGCTCGAAAGCCTGCTCGGCCGCTATCCGGGCGCCGACCTTGAAACACCGGAATTGTTGCCAGACGTGCCCGAGGCACCGGCTGCCGGTCTGCCATCGGAATTGCTGGAGCGCCGCCCCGACATCATCGCCGCGGAACGTACCATTGCTGCAGCAATCAATAATCGCAAGGTTGCGGAAGCTGCCAAACTGCCCAGCATCAGCCTGTCGAGTTCGATCGGCGGGGCGTCGGGCGATCTGGGCAATCTGCTTGACCCGGCCAATGTCGTCTGGACCTTGGCGGCCAATATCATGGCCCCGATATTCGACGGCGGTGCGCGCGATGCGCAAGTGGACATTACCGAAGCGGATGTCGAGGCAGCGGTCGCGCTCTATGCCGACACGGCGATCAATGCGTTTACCGAAGTCGAAACCGCACTTGACCGCGGCGTGTCCCTGCGAAAACGGCGCATCGCTCTGGAAAAGGCGACCGAGGAAACATCCAACGCCCTGCGGCTTTCGCTGCTGCAATACAAGGAAGGCGAGATCGACCTGATTGATGTCCTGTCCCTGCAACAACGGGTATTCGGCGCCGAAAGAAGTCTGATCGCGCTCAAGCGCGCGCAGCTGAACCAGTATCTGGAAATCAGCCTGGCGCTGGGCGGCGACTGGCAGAGCGCTGCTGACCCCGAACAATCTGCTGAATAGGAGTATTTGAACTGCCCCGCGTGTCCCGGCTGTCCCCCCGCGGAAAAGAAGTGCTGACTCGTCAGAATTTATCGCTGCAGTTTTGCTATTTGCTTTAGACTTTCATCACGCGGCATGCCGCTGAACCCGAACAAATGGGACTGTCCCGTTTCGCCATGCGGGCCCTGATCAACGATGTGGAACACCGCTGCGGCAAGATCCACCGGTTTCATTCCGGCATCAGCTTTTTCTGGCGACACCGCACGCAGCATGGGGGTGTCGACGGCGCCGAAGCACAGTTCGTTCACGCGAATGCCCAGATCTTTCAGCTCGGCAGCCCAGGTTTGCGTCAGTCGCCACAACCCGAATTTTGCGCAGTCATAGCCGGTGGAACCCACAATGTAGGACAGGTAGTGATCTTCATCCATGTGCTCGGTATTCATGTTGATGATAACCGGGTTTCCTGCCTTCTGCAGCATCGGGACAGCCGCGAGCGTACAGAAAAAGGCCGCGTTGAGGCAAGAATCAATCGCTGTCCGGAATGCCGTGACCTGGCTTAGATAATCACCAGCTGTGAGCGAACTATCGTTCCATACGGCGCTGTTGTTCACGAGCAGATCAATATGATCCGTTTCCTCGCCAATCTTGTCGAACGCCTTCCTCACTTCTTCCGGGTTGCCGGCGTTGATGGCAAAGCTGGTGCATTGTCCTCCGGCATCCGCCACCAGTTTCTCGGTATCGGCATTGCCGAGGACATCATGATCGATATTATAAACACGGCCACCCCGTTCGCCGACAGCTTTCGCCACGGCCTGTCCAATTCCGACGGCACCGCCGGTGATCACTGCAGTCAGGTCTGACATTTCGCTATCTCCTGCCCGACCACCAGCTGGCGATTTCGATGGGATAGCGTTCTTGCGCAATTTTCATATTCTCCTCCATCTCATCGGTCAGTGCGGGATCCAGTGTTTGCGTCAGCCCGCCACCGGCCCCGGCGACCGGATCGACATATTCCAGCCGGATATCGGCGATGACATCGGCAAAATCATGCCCTTCATGATGATCGGACATTTGATGGCGGTAAAAGGCCCACTTGTCCTGGAATGACAACAGGCAGTAGAAGAAATTCTCTTCCTGGCCTTTCCAGTATTCATAGCGAGCGACGCCGGTTTCGGTTTCCAGGGTCTGCTTGACCATATCGGCGGTAATCGCTTCGAACTTCTCCAGCTTGTCGGGCTTGATCCAGATATGCGCGAGTAGAGTTGTCATGCCATTCTCCCTAGGCTTTGGAAAATTTCAGATTGAGTTTCAGCGTACCAAGCATGATGCCTGGCTGATGCAGGAAATCATTGTCCTCGCCATAGGCGATGTCATCCAGTCTATCGAGCAGCCGGTTCCAGGCTATGGTCTGTTCCAGCCGCGACAATCCGGCGCCCGGACAAACCCGCGGTCCTGCAGAAAAGGCCAGGTGGCGAGATGCAGCCTTGCGATCCAGTTTCAGAGTTTTCGGATCCTCAAATTCATCCGGATCAATATTCGCGGCGGCCCAGCGCAGGTGGAGCGTTGAACCCGCCGGTACGTTCACGCCCTGAAACAGCTCATCCTGACTGGTGATCCGGGTCGAAAGGCCCTGGGTCGGGGAGCGCAGCCGCATGCCCTCCTCGATAAACGTTCTCAAATGACTGCGATCCTGTTTCAGTTTCTGGAACAGTCCCGGGCTTTCACAAATCAGCTGCGCCTGTTCGGCGAGCGCATATTGTGTGGTTTCGAGACCGCCGATCAACATGGCGTACACCACGCCATTAATCTCATCGTCGGTCAGTTTCCGATCCAGCGCCTTGTAGTGAACCTGCGTGAGGAACGAGATCATGTCGTCCCTTGGATCGGCGCGCTTTTGGCTGGTCTTCTCGCGCACATATTCGCCGAACCCTTCAAGCAACCGGTTTTTTTCGCTGGCCTGCTCTTCGGTCAGCCTGTTATTGTGCCCGCAGCCGTGGACGAAAGCCAGAACCTGCGCATTGCCCCACTCCTCCAGTTGCGGCGTGTCCGCCATTGGAAATCCCAGTACGGAGGCCATGGTCCGTTGCGGCAATGGCCGGGCAAATTGTCTGACGAAATTCACTTCGCCATCATCAACCCACCGATCAATCAGATGATCGACATGACCTGTGATCATCTCATGATGGCGACCCGCGCCAGGACCGACCCAGGGATCGGTCAGTTCCTGCCGGTGGGCTCGCCACAGCTCGGGCGTGGGCCGGAGCGAACAGATTGAAATGATCATTGCGTCCAGACCCGGCATTTCCTGCGGCAGCTTCCCTTCCGCCTCGATCTGTTTGACCAGCAAGGCCAGCGTTGGGGGAAAGCGATCCCAGTCCTTCACCACGCGCGAAATGTCTTCATATTTGGTGAGTATATAGGCGTCCCGGTCGGGGGTCAGTCCCTCTCCCGCTATTTTCAGGACCGGTGCCTGTTCGTGCAGGACATCATAAGCGGCATACCAATGTTCCGGAGCGCCGGGACCGAACAGGTCGACCTCATCAGCCGTCCGCGGGCACTGCACT
Source organism: Pseudomonadota bacterium (assembly GCA_039815115.1). GTDB lineage: Bacteria > Pseudomonadota > Alphaproteobacteria > Sphingomonadales > Sphingomonadaceae > Parasphingorhabdus. Next base: position 13,189 of record JBCBZY010000037.1, read on the forward strand.
GGCGATGCTTCTGTGGTGCCCACGCTCTCCTCCTGACTGGTCTGTTCATTTCGCCAGTTGTTTCGCCTCCACAAAAGCGCATGCTGCGATCAAAATCCATTGGCAAATTGGAGAGGAAAGGAGAGGCGTCGATGAGCCGGATAGAAAAACTGCCGCCCGAGAAATGGGATCCGCGGATAGTCGCAGCGGTCAAGCCGGAAGAGGCGACAGAACTGGAACAGGGACTGACTCGCTTCTTTGCGCATTGCCCTGAGCAGGCACTGGGCTTGATGGGATTTGGCGGCGCGCTGAAAAT
>JBCBZY010000354.1:0-2702 GCA_039815115.1 Pseudomonadota bacterium
ATTGTGCCGAGTAATTGGCTGACCTGGCTGCGTCCCGGCGCGGACTTCACTTTCAAGATCGACGAAACCGGTGCAGATGTGACGGGCCAGATTACCCGGCTGGGCGCGTCTGTTGATCCGGTGAGCAAGACCATCCGCGTGACCGGCAATGTCGACAAAACCGAAAGCCTGGTCCTGCCGGGGATGAGCGGGACGGGTGTGTTTGTGAAGCCGTCGGATAAACCGTCGCAGAGCGCGGCGGAAAAAGCATCGTCCGATGCCCCAGCTAAATCAGAAGCAGCAAAAGCCGATGGCCGCCAGCCCTCCTGATTCCGACCCCGCACCCATTGCGATATTACCTGTAGCCTCGGGGGCAGCACCGATATCCGGTGATGCCAATATGCTCGCCAGCTTGCTGCAATTTGAAGCGGAAGTGCGTCGCCAGCCGGGGGTGGCCGAGCTTCATTATCATGTTGCCAATGAATTGCGCCGCATCCTGCCCTATGAGCAGATGTTCATCGCGCGGCAGCCGCGTATTGGTGATGATTTTCATATCGTCTGTGCCTCCAGCATTTCATCGGTCGATCGCAACGCGCCGCTGATTCAGGCAATAGAAAGGCTGATCGCGAAGCTGGCCAAAAATGATGGGCTGGACCGGGCGCATGATTTTACCCTTGGTGCGATGAGTGATGACCCGGCACTGGCGGAATATCCTTATAACGAATGTCGCTGGCAGCCGCTGTTGGACAGCGAGGAAAAGGTATTTGGCGGGCTTTTGGTGATGCGCGAGGCCCCGTTCCGTGAAGGCGAGGGATATCGGTTGACGCGATTGTCCGAGACGGTGTCGCATAGCTGGCGGGCACTGACCGGGGACAAGCCGGTCAAACGCATCGGCCGCTTCGGGCGCAAGGAAAAAATCGGTATCATGGTCGCGCTGTTAGTTGTCGCGCTCTTTCCGGTCCGGATGACGGCGCTTGCACCCGTGGAAGTTGTGGCCGAGCGTCCATTCATGGTTGCGGCTCCCTTTTCAGGCGTGATTTCGCGTATCCATGTGGCGCCTAATGCAGCGGTGGAAGAAGGCGCGCTGCTGGTGTCTTTTGATGACGTGAAACTGTCCAACGAACTCAAGCTGGCGCAGGAAAAACTCGCCGTGGCCAAGGCGCGGGTGGACCGGTCCACCAGCACCGCCTTTGGCGAAGATGACGAGACCCGCGAGATTGCAACGTTGCGTGCGGAATATGAACTGGCCCAAGCCGACTATAATTTCGCCAATGATGTTATGGGTTTGTCGCAGATCAAAGCCCCACGCGGCGGGATGGCAATTTATAGCGACCGCCGCGACTGGGAAGGGCGAGCCGTCAATGTTGGCGATCCGATATTGCAAGTCGCTGACCCGGGCCAGATCGCGCTGCGCATTGATTTGCCTGCGGCGGAACAAATGGCGCTGGAAAATGGATCGCGCGTAAAGGTCTGGCTGGATGCACAGCCGCTCTGGGCGATTGAGGGCAAGGTGGAACATGCCAGCTATCAGGCGCGGCAGACGGCCGAAGGCATATTGGCCTTTGCTGTGACCGCGAAGCCCACGTCCGGCAATCCGCGCATCGGCTCGCGCGGCACGGCCAAGCTCTATGGCGAGTGGGTGCCGCTGATCTATTCGCTGCTCAAGCGGCCGATTGCGAGCTTTAGACAAACCATCGGCCTATGACTGCTGCTGCGCCTGTCGAACCGGAACGGCCGTTGCTGCCGCCCCTGCGGCAAGAGCTCCGGATTGAACCCGGTGCCGCACTGGTCACTGGCGCGCCCAGCTGGACATTATTTGATCCGGTGCGGCATTTATTCTTTCAACTGGGCCGGATTGAATATCGCATCCTCTCCCGCTGGGCATCGGGCGATCTGGAAAAGGTCAGCGAGGATCTGGCGGCCGAAGGGTTGGACGAAGACGAAATCAACAATGCCTTTGGTCAGGTCGTGGACTTTTCGCTGACCAACAGCCTCACCGTCAAACCCATGGGCGATACAGTGGCGAGCTTCACCGAACAACGGGAAACCGCCAAAAAGGCATGGTGGAAATGGACACTGGACAATTATCTGTTCATCCGCATCCCGATTGTCAAACCGGCGGCTTTTCTGGAACGGACGATCGACAAGGTCGCGCCGCTCTGGTCCTATCCAGCCCTGACCTTCTTCGCTTTACTCGCGCTCACTGGCCTGTTTCTGGTTTCGCGCCAATGGGACAGCTTCCTCGCATCCTTCCTCTATTTCTTCAGCTGGCAAGGCCTGATCGCTTATGGTCTCGGCCTGTTTGTCATCAAGATCCTCCATGAGCTGGGCCATGCCTATACAGCCACGCGTTTTGGTTGCCGGGTGCCGAGCATGGGGGTCAGTTTTCTGGTGATGATGCCCGTTCTCTACACGGACACATCCGGTGCCTGGCGGCTGACATCGCGCAAGCAGCGACTGATGATCGATTGTGCCGGCGTCACGGTCGAACTGATGATCGCCGGTCTTGCGACCATGGCTTGGGTGCTGTTACCCGATGGCATGCTGCGCAGTGTCGCCTTCATTCTCGCGACGACCAGCTGGGTGATGAGCCTGGCGATCAACCTCAATCCATTCATGCGCTTCGACGGCTATTATGTGCTGTCCGACTGGCTGGGCGTGCCCAATCTGCAACCGCGCGCTTTCGCCCTGGGCCGCTGGCGCCTGCGGGAGATGCTATTCGC
>JBCBZY010000316.1:0-3247 GCA_039815115.1 Pseudomonadota bacterium
CGTTTGAATCTATATCGTGTTGGATTCCTTCGTCGGCCCTACCCCTCTGCATCAGAGACGATCAAAGCTTTTATTGCTTCGATTCTCGGTCCGCTTTTGCGCCGAAAGCGGACACTAAGGCACCAGCACCGTGTCCATCGCTTCCGGCAATAGTTCCGGATAATCGGTAATATAATGCAGTCCCCGGCTCTCTTTGCGGGCCAGCGCGGATTTGACTATCAGGTCAGCGACTTCGATCAGGTTGCGCAGTTCGATCAGGTCCTGGGTTACGCGGAAATTGCTGTAATATTCCTCGACCTCTTCACGCAGCAGGTCGATGCGGTTGCGCGCGCGTTCGAGGCGTTTTGTGGTTCGGACAATACCGACATAGTTCCACATGAACCGGCGGATTTCGGTCCAGGTCTGCTTGATGACGACTTCTTCGTCGCTGTCGGTCACCCGGCTTTCGTCCCACGGCCGGATCGCGGGCGGCTCGGGCAGTTCATCCCAGAGGCTGACAATATCTCTTGCTGCCGCGTCGCCAAAGACGAAACATTCCAGCAAGCTGTTCGATGCGAGACGATTAGCCCCGTGCAGGCCGCTTTCGCTGGCTTCACCGGCAGCATAAAGTCCGGGCAAATCGGTCCGTCCGCGCAGGTCAATCAATATCCCGCCGCAGGTATAATGCTGGGCGGGCACCACCGGGATCGGCTCGCGGGTCATGTCGATGCCCAGGCCGGTCAGCTTTTCGTGAATGTTCGGGAAATGCTCTTTCACAAATTCCGGATCGCGATGGGATATGTCGAGATGGACATAGTCAAGACCGAGGCGCTTGATCTCGTGGTCATTGGCCCGGGCGACGATATCCCGCGGGGCCAGTTCCATGCGTTCAGGGTCAAAGCGTTGCATGAACCGTTCGCCAGCCTCGGCGCCCGCATCCTGCGGCAATTTCAGATGTCCGCCTTCTCCGCGGACAGCTTCCGTAATCAGGAAATTCTTGACCTCGAGATTATAGAGACAAGTCGGGTGGAACTGCATCATCTCCATGTTGGAGACCTTGGCACCGGCGCGCCAGGCCATGGCGATACCGTCTCCGGTTGCCCCGCGAGGAGCGGTGGAAAACAGATAGGTACGTCCAGCGCCGCCGCTAGCCATGATCGTGGCTCGGGCAGTCAGTGCTTCCACCCGGCCGGTCGAATTGTCGAGCGCGTAGACGCCCCATACATTGGTTGATCCATCCGGTTTTTCCCGGTGGCGATCTGCAATCAGGTCGATCGCAACCATATGCGGACGAAGGGTGATATTGGGATTGGCCGCTGCCGTTTTTTGCAGCGCGTCCTGTACAGCCCAGCCGGTGGCGTCATCGACATGGACAATCCGCCGGTGACTGTGGCCGCCTTCGCGCGTGAGGTGCAGAACTTCGGCTTCCTTGTTGAAGGGCACGCCCATGTCGACCAGTCGCTCGATTGCTGCTGGTGCATTTTCGACGACAAATTCAACCGTTTCCTGACGGTTCAGGCCAGCGCCGGCGACCATGGTATCGTCAATGTGATTTTCAAACGTATCGCCAGCATCCAGTACGGCGGCAATGCCACCCTGAGCCCAGGCCGTGGATCCGCCAGCCAGGTCACCCTTTGCGAGCACCAATACCTTATGGGTGCGAGCAAGCGTGATTGCCGCGCTCAGACCGGCTGCACCAGATCCGACAATGATGACATCATATCCGCTCATGCGGCTTTTCGGGTGAGGTTCAGGAAGACATCTTCCAGATCCGCCTCGCGGGTCGTGACATCGACAATTTCATAGCCGCGTTTCTGTACCGAGCGCATGACGCCGCCCGCATTGGTCTGATCCATATTATAGGTCACCGCTAATGTCCGCGGGCCAACCACCTCTGCCTTGAGGAACAGGTCATCGGCAAACGAAACTGCGTCGGACTCTTCGGAGATATCCCTGTCGAGAGTCAGCTCGACCAGCTTTTCGCGAGCCATCCCGACCAGTTCCGGTGTGGTCTTGAGCGCAATCAGCTGGCCATGGTTGATAATCGCTATCCGGTCGCACAGATTCTCGGCCTCTTCGAGATAATGTGTGGTCAGAACGATGGTCACACCGGATTTGTTGAGCTCTTCGACATATTCCCAAAGCTGTTGCCGTAATTCGATGTCGACCCCGGCAGTTGGTTCGTCGAGCACCAGTATTGGCGGCGAATGCACCATCGCTTTCGCAACCAGCAAACGCCGCTTCATGCCCCCTGACAGCGTTCGCGAATAGGCATTGGCCTTGTCCTCCAGATGGACGGCCTTGAGCAGTTCCATGGTGCGTCGTTCCGATTTTTTTATGCCGTACAGACCCGCGACGACCTCGAGGGATTCTGCTGGAGTAAAAAACGGATCGAACATGATTTCCTGCGGTACGATACCGATCGAGGCTTTCGCGTTGCGGTGATCCTGATCAATGTCAAAGCCCCAGATACTGGCGGATCCGCTGGTCTTGCTGACCATGCCGGACAGGATATTGATCAATGTCGATTTTCCGGCACCATTTGGCCCCAGAAGGCCAAAAATCTCGCCGCGACGGACGTCAAAGGAGACGTTATCGAGCGCCTTTTTGCCACCTTCATAGGTTTTACAGAGCTGGTTAATCGAGATCGCTGCTTCAGTCATCCAGACCGCATAACCATCTTGTCCGGGACAATCAAAGGCTTTGCGCAGTCATTGGCCCTGAAAATGGGCGGAGCTCCGCAATGGTTAACGGCATTTTTACCATGTCATTAAATGTTTCTTTGCGGTCTCCGGCCTATTTGGGGTCTCGTGGGAAAAAACGGGGACCAGAAAATGACATTGAAGTCATCCATTTGGCGTGCGGGGATCGCGATGCCAGTAGCTGCGTGCGCGCTGTTCATTCAGCCGGCACAGGCACAATCAGCCAATGGCCAGACCAGTGCCAATGTCAACCAGAGCGTGACGGTAGTCAAAAATGCGGACCTGGAGTTCGGGACGTTTGTTCCGGGTACCGTTCGCAGCGTGTTCCGGCTCAATCCCAATAATGGCAATCTCAACCAGCGCAACGGCGACGCCGTGGCGATCGGGGGAGCGCCTGCACCAGCATCCTTTACCGCTTCCGGTACGCCGCTGCTGCGTGTGCGGATCACCAGCAGCCAGAATCGGATCTTTATCGTGCGTGATGGCGGTACCGAAACCATGCGGGTGAACCGGTTTCGTTTTGACGGCCCCAGAAACCGCTTTCTGAATGCAGCCGGTGAGGCGAC
>JBCBZY010000220.1:0-4907 GCA_039815115.1 Pseudomonadota bacterium
CTTGCTGATCCGGGGCGGTCTGGCGGATCAACAAACTGCACCCAATGGCAGCGCGTTGTTGTGGGTGTTTGATGCCACAGAGAGCCAGGACCAGATTGATGAACTGCGCGCAGAGAATGAAGAAGCCCATGCCGCCTTTGATGCCTTGTCGGCTTTGATCGAGGCTGCGCCGATGCCGATGTGGCATCGCTCACCGGACATGAAACTCACATTGGTCAACAGCGCCTATGTCAGAGCGGTGGATGCCAAGGACGGCGCCCAGGTGGTGGAAGAAGGCATTGAATTGATCGAGACAATAAACGGTGTGAGCCCGACCGATGCTGCGACCCAAGCGAGAGAGAAAGGCGAACCGCATGAGCGGGTTGTTGCCACCACTATTGGTGGGCAGCGGCGGACGACGCAGGTGGTCGATGTGCCGCTCGGCAAGTCAGGCATTGCCGGTTATGCGATCGATATTCAGGAGCTGATAGATTCGCGCAAGGAACAGCGACGGTTTAATGAATCCCAGCGCGACATGCTCGACAAGATATCGGCCGCCGTGGTCCAGTTCGATGCCGACAAGTCTCTGCAATTCTGTAACCTGCCGTTCCAGCGGATATTCTCCATGCGGCAACAGTGGATTGCCGAGCGTCCGGAATTTCCAAGAGTGCTGGACCGGATGCGCGAGATGAACCGGATTCCAGAGGTTCGAGATTTTCCGGAATGGCGAGAAGAGCGGACGACATGGTTTAAATCGACCGGCTCCATTGAGGAAAACTGGTTGCTTGCTGATGGCACACATTTACGAGTTATTGCCAATCCGACGCCGGACGGCGGCTTATTGATGATTATCGAGGATCGCACGGAACAGGTGCAGCTGGCTAGCGCACGGGACACATTGCTGCGCGTTCGCACAGCCACTTTCGACAATCTGTTTGAATCGGTTGCGGTCTTCGCCGCAGATGGCAAACTTAACATTTGGAACCACCAGTTTGCGAGCATTTGGAATCTGGATGAAGAAGATCTTGCGAAGCATCCTCGCGTTGACACTTTGATGCAGAGAATGGCTGTGCAATTGAAACAACCAGCCAGAATTTCAGAGGTGCGAACAATGGTGCGTGCTGCGACATCTGAACGCGAGCAGCAAAGTGGACAAATGTCTTTTGCCGACGGACGCCGTTTTCAGTTTGCTGCCATACCGCTGCCTGATGGCAATGCATTGTTTACGATGCTCGATATATCAGACAGCCGCCGTATAGAATTGGCGCTGCGCGAACGTAATGAGGCATTGGTAGAGGCGGATTCTATCAAGGCCGCTTTCCTCTCCAATATGAGCTATGAATTCCGAACGCCGCTCACATCGATTGGAGGCTTTGCTGAATTGCTGGACAACGAAGTCGCTGGTCCCCTGACGGAGCAGGGTCATGAATATGCCCGTGCTATCCTGCAATCCGTGAAGCGCCTGGGCATGCAGATTGATAATGTCCTCGATCTCAGTCAGAGCGAAGCGGGCGCCTTGCCGATTGCCAAAGAGAAAGTGAATCTCAACAAGCTGGTGGAGGAGGTCGCTGCCCAGTTTGCCGATGAGGCCAAAGCCGAAGACATTGAAGTAGAGTTGCAACTGGATGAGACGCTGGGTTCTGCTCTGGCCGACAAGAAGCGGCTTTCGCAGGCGGTGGCGCAGATAATTGACAACAGCATACGTTATACCGGTAGAGGCGGACGTGTCCTGATCAACGGCAGCGGCAATGTGAAGCAGGCCGTGATTCATATTTCAGACAATGGTCCCGGCATGAGTGCGGGGCAGCAGTCGAAAGCCTTCGACAGTTTTGCGCGGTCACGCAAGAAAACCGGGGAGAATGTCGGCGGGCTGGGCCTGCCGCTTGCCCGGCAACTATTGTTGGCGCATGGCGGCGAACTGACGCTTACTTCTGAGCCGGGACAGGGTACGCTGGTTACCCTTCATCTGCCACGGCAATGAGCAGGACAGTCCGGTGATATCGCCCATGGTATTGGAGAATGAGGCCGCAACACTGGCCGTGGGAAAGCAACTTGCCGATTGTTTGCAGCCCGGTGATAAAATCGCCCTGACCGGTACGCTGGGTGCCGGCAAAACCACATTGGCGCGCGGTATGTTGCGCGGTTTGGGTTTTGAGGATGATGTGCCGAGCCCGACATTTGCGATTGTCCAGCACTATGAACCGCCGGAAGTGCGCCTGCCGCTCGCCCATGTGGATTTCTATCGTATCGAAGATCCAGAGGAAATTCAGGAATTGGGCCTAGACGATATATTGATGGATGGTGCCATCATTGCAGAATGGCCCGATCGACTACCGGCTTCTTTCTGGAGCGATGCCTTGCAAATATCCATCGAAATTCAAACTGACAACACTCGCCAGTTGACTTGGACGGCTGGTCCCGCTTGGAAAGACAGATGGCCAATAACATGATACCGCCCGCCGCGGCGCAGGATTTTCTCGACAACCACGGATGGAAAGGCGCCGAGATTTTGCCGGTCGCCGGTGACGCCTCATTTCGTCGCTATTTTCGCGTGGTTGAAGGGGATCGCAAAGCGATATTGATGGATGCACCGCCACCGCATGAAGACCCGCGTCCCTTTATCAGCATCGCCCGGCACCTGAAGGCGCAGGATTTTGCAGCGCCGGAAATATTCGCGGAAGATTTGGAGCATGGCCTGGTGCTGCTTGAAGATTTCGGCGATCATCGGATGCGCGAACATCTGGATCAGCATCCGGAGGATGAAGAACCCATTTATCGGCAGACTGTCGATCTCATAAAGGCCTTGCATCAAAAGCCTGCGGCTGATCTGCCCGCCTATGACTGGGACCAGTATCTGAGGGAAGCGATGCTGCTTCCCGAATGGTATTGCCCGGCACAGGCATTGGATGTGGATGAGGCGAGTTTCGTCAACGCATGGCAAGATGTATTGCAACCGGTCATTGCGGCGCAGACTTCTCCTGTGACTGTCCTTCGCGATTATCACGCGGAAAATATCATGTTGCTCGAAGATGATCGTCTGGGACTGCTGGATTTTCAGGATGCTTTGGCCGGACACGCGGCCTATGATCTGGTGTCGATGCTACAGGATGCTCGCCGGGATGTTCCGGACCAGTTGGAAGAGGCCATGCTGCAATATTATCTGGATGGATATCGGGCAGAAGAGGCGGAGCGGTTTCGAAGCCACTATGCCATTTTGGGGGCGCACCGTAACACCAAGATTATCGGTATATTCACGCGGCTTCACAGGCGTGATGGCAAAGCGCGGTATCTCGATTTTCTCCCGCGGATGTGGCGACTGCTCGAGAAGGATTTAGCGCACCCCGACCTTGCGCCGGTGACGGACTGGTTCGACCGGAATGTACCAGCCGACATACGCGATCGGCCGATTGCAACGGTGCGAGCATGAGCAAAGTAGAAACCGCGATGGTCATGGCGGCTGGTCTGGGAAAACGCATGCGGCCACTGACGGCAACCCGGCCAAAGCCACTGGTAAAAGTTGCGGGCAAAGCGATGATAGACCACTGCCTTGACAAGCTGTGGGAGGCGGGCGTGATGAAGGTGGTAGTAAATGCCCATTATCTGCCCGACGCGCTTGAAGCACATCTGAAATCCGTAAACTTTCCCTTTGATATCCGGATTTCGGATGAACGCGCGCAATTGATGGAAACGGGTGGCGGCATGGTGCAGGCATCACCATTGATTGATGAAGAGACGTTCTTCGCCATCAACAGTGACAATCTTTGGACCGATGGCCCTGTCAACAGCTTGCAACGCTTGGAGGAGCGTTGGAATGATGCGGAAATGGACGCATTGCTGTTACTCGTCCCTCAAACATCGGCGCATAACTACAAAGGGGCAGGGGACTTTAAGCTGGATGACTATGGCCGGGTTTCGCGCCGTTTGCCAGATCGGCAGGCACCGTTTATCTATACCGGCATCCAGCTCGTATCGAAACGGCTGCTCCGCGATGCACCGGAAGGGCCGTTTTCAACCAATATACTGTGGAACCGGGCAATCGAAGAAGGACGGCTATTCGGCCTGGTTCATGAAGGCAGCTGGTTCGAGGTCGGATCGCCGGAGGCCATTGCGCCGACGGAACAGGCGCTGAGCCGTGTGTAGTCCCGCATGAGCAAGCGGCTTCAGCCCGCTATTTACAATATTGCCGCGCATGGCGGCTTTGCCGATGCCCTGGCACAGGGGTTGATCGACCGTTTTGCTAAAGAGCCGCTTGGCCTGGCGCGGGGCTTGATCATTCTACCCAATAACCGTGCACGCCGTGCCGTGCATGATGCTTTTGTCAGGCTTAGCGAAGATGGTTTGTTACTGCCGCAAATGGCGGTGATTGGCGACCTGGAGCTGGATGAGTCCATCGGCGTGGCGCTGGACAGAGGTGAGCTGGCTCTCGACATAGCACCATCGGTTGATTCACTCGATCGTCTACTGATGCTGGCACAATTGATCGAGAGGGAAAGCGCGGCCAAGGGTAGCGCCTTGCCGGCGAAAGAAGCGTTGCGGCTGGCGCGGGAATTTGCCCGGACACTCGATCAGCTGACTGTTGAGGAAATCGCGCTCAAGGATCTGTTTGATATTGATGTCGAACCGGAACTATCCGGTCATTGGCAGGACTCGCTCGCTTTCTTTCGTGTAATTGCGGAAAAATGGCAGGCAAAGTTGGCGGATATGGGTGCTGTCGATGAAGCGGCACGGCGCAACGCCCTATTCGATCAAAGCGTGAAGGCCTGGAAAACGGCCCCGCCCGATCATTTTGTGGTGGCTGCCGGTATCACCACATCGGCCCCGGCGATTGCGCGTTTCTTGAGGGCGATTGCCTTCCTGCCGGAAGGAATGGTGGTGTTGCCGGATCTCGATATGGTCATGGTTGATGAAGAATGGGATATGCTCGGCCC
>JBCBZY010000207.1:0-5278 GCA_039815115.1 Pseudomonadota bacterium
AACCCGCTCCGTGACATTGACGCGGACCGCATTGGACAGGGACTCGGCATAGGTGAAGCCGGGAGCGCCATAGGCCTGCACTGCCGCATCAAAATCCTCAGGGTCCGCCACGTCAAAGCCGCGAAAGAGAATCGCGCCGCTGGTGGCGAGCTGTTCGTCCGTATGTTGACCGGCCGCTAAGAGATGGTTTGGCAAGCTGCCTGAACCTTCGACCATGTGCGGAAAATCCACCCCGTACCATTGCTGCAATTTCATGGCATTCTCAGTCATAGATCGGATGGAAGCTGTCAAAAGCCTGCTCGCAAAAAACGCCGGGATCATTGAACCGGCGATTGCGGTTGAGCGCGGAAATTGCGGCCATCTCATTTTCGGACAAGCTGAAATCCGTGATCGCGAGATTTTCCCGCATACGCTCCGGATTGCTGCTTTTGGGAATGATCGACGTACCGCGCTGGGTCGCCCATCGGAGCACAATTTGTGCCGCGGTTTTATCATGCCGGGCAGCAGCCTCCACCACGGGCGGTGCATTGAGAACAGTGTCGCCTTCGCCCGCCATATCCAGCTCAACATAGGATAGCGCACCGAGCGGAGAAAACGCTGTTACCACGATCCCGTAGTCCCTCGCCAGCCGGATCAGCTTTTCCTGTGTCAGATAGGGATGCGCCTCGATCTGCAGCACCGCCGGTTTGATGCGGGCATAGGCCATCAGGTCGTGAATCAGCGCGCTGTTATAGTTGCAAACGCCAATTTGACGGACCAGACCCTTGTCCTGCAGTTCCTCCATCGCACCCCAGGTCTGGTGCAAGGGCACAGCTGCGCGTTGCATCACCGGATTGTCCGCGTCCGGATCATGGATCCATTCCGGCGGATAGCGGGTCTCGAACGCCACAAATTCCAGCGCGATCGGGAAGTGGATCAGATAGAGGTCCAGATAGTCGAGCCCCAGATCCGTGAGCGACTTGCGGCAGGCGGCCTCGACATGTTCCGGCGCGTGATAAGTGTTCCACAGCTTGGACGTGATCCACAGCTCTTCGCGAGTGCAAAAACCATCCGCCATGGCCGCCGCAAAACCCTCTCCCACAGCTTCTTCATTGCCATAATCGGCAGCGCAATCGAAATGCCGGTAACCGGCACGCACCGCTTCCAATATCGTCGCCCGGCAGTCTTCCGCCGCGACCTTCCATAGTCCGAAACCGATCTGGGGCATGTCCATATTGCGTGCTGTTCCCTGTTTAGCGCGAGAAATCAAGCGCTACCGGCTGGCCGGTCCCGATCGACTGATGTGCAGCCGCTCCCATTTCCACGGAGCGCAAGCCGTCCACGGCACTTACGTCAGGCGGGCTGCCATCCAGCAAGGCTTTATGAAAGCGCAGCAGCTGGAACCAGGTAGCGCCATGATGGTCGCCGGCCGCCAGTGCCTCGGGCGGGGTGTCCACCGGCTCGCGCTGCACTCCGGAGCCATCGCGGGGCGACCAGATGATGCCAGCCTCCGGAATGCACACATCCAGCTTGCCGATTTCCCCCAGCGCATAGATTTCTTCCTGCTGCTCCGATCCTTCCGCAAACATGCACAGGTCGAGCGTGGCACGGGCACCGCCAGCGAAATCCACGATGACATAGGCGTTGTCGAGAATATCGGACGGCACGCCGTCATAGATCTCGTCGAGATGGTTCACATCCTGCCCACCGCTGGCGTAGATTCGCACCGGTTCGTCCTGCAAAATATGCCGCATGAGATCAAAGAAATGGCAGCATTTCTCAACCAGCGTCCCGCCGGTATTGGCGCTGAACCGGTTCCAGTCGCCGACTTTCGTAAGAAACGGAAAGCGATGCTCGCGGATCGACAGCATTTTGACGGGACCGGTTTCGCCAGCGCGCACTCGTTCAACGAACCGCGTGACCGGCGGCATATAGCGGTATTCCAGCCCGACCCAGAAGAGCGGATCATAGTCCGCCGCCAATTCCGCCAGATTGCGGGCGTCCGCCACGGTCGTGCACATCGGTTTTTCGAGCAACAGCGCGACGTCATGCTCCATCAGCTGCTGCGCAAGAGCAAAATGGGTGTGATTGGGCGCCGCCACGATAACCGCATCGGGTCGGGCCGACTGCATCATGTCTTCCGCGTCCGCGTAACAGACAATGGTCTGGTCCAGTTCCTTCGCCAGCGCTGCGGCCGCATCTCGTGATGGCTCATATGGATCGGCAATGGCCACCAGAACCGCTTCCGGGACCAGCGCCAGATTGCGCATGTGCTCGCGGCCCATCATGCCGCAACCGACAATCGCATAGGTACGGGAATCCGTCATTTCGGCCCGGTGATCATGTCAGGAGCTATAGCCGTTCGAGACGTACCGGCAAACCGTCTTTGGGCTGCGGGATCGGGAAGACCTGCCATTTCGGTTCATAGTCAGGGCCGCCCGACAGCACGACCCTGTTCTGCGTCAGCATGGCATGCATCAGGATCTTGATCTGCATATAGGCGAAGTGGAGTCCCAGACACATATGTGCACCGCCGCCAAAAGGCACCCAGGCATATTTATGCCGTCCGGCCGAGTTTTCGGGCGTGAACCGCAGCGGGTCAAATTTCTGGGGATCCGGCCAGTGTTTTTCCATCTGGTGCACAAAGCTTGGGCTGATCCCGATTACGGTGCCTGCCGGAATGGTAAAGTTGCGGAAGGTGAAATCCTTGATCGCCCGGCGCGGCATGGACGGCACCGGCGGGATCAGGCGTAGCGCTTCCTTGAACGCCATTTCGGTGAGTTCCAGATTGCCGAGATCCTCATAGGACAGCTGGGCTCCGGCGGGCGCGACCTTGAGGCACTCCTCGCGGACTTTCTCCTGCCATTCGGGATGCTTGGCCAGCAAATAGGTCAGGCTGGTCGCCGACGAGGTGATCGTGTCATGCGCTGCCATCATCAGGAAGTTCATGTGGTCGACGACTTCGTCTTCGGTCAGCAACTCGCCGTCCTCATGCGTCGCGAGGCAAATCTGGGTGAAGATATCCTCTCCGCCCTGCTCCCGGCGGGCTTTCACCTGCGGTGTGAAATAGTCGAGCAGATATTCGCGTGCCTTCACGCCGCGCCACATTTTGGTGAACGGAATCGGTGATCGGGCAACCCCGACCGAAGCCTGAACCTCATCGACAAAGGCCTTGTTGATCTTGTCGGCTTCCGGTCCCCAGGGAATACCCAAAATCGCGCTCGCGGCGGTGTCGAGGGACAGAGACTTGATTGCGGGATAGAAATTGAACGCCGTGCCGCTCCATTCCTGCACCCGTTCGGTGATGCCCTCGCCGAGCACTTGGCAGTGATGTTTCATCGGTCCCGGCTTGAACGCAACCGACAGCGCCTTGCGATCGGCCCGGTGCCGTTCGAAATCCATCAGCATCAGACCGCGCGGGAAGAGATTATTGAGAATCGGTCCCCAGCCCTGCTCGCTGGAGAAAATCTTGTCCTTGTTGAACAGCACCAGTTCCGTCGCCTCCGCACCCAACAGATTGACGGTCCAGCCGCCAAAGCTGAACATCCGATAGACCGAACCGTGGCGTTCGAACATCCGCCGGCCAAAAGCGGGCGGGTCCTTGAGCATCTCCAGCGTGGAACCCAGAAACGGCAGACCGTCCTCGCCCGGAATATGGGACAGCTTGTCCTTGCTGGGTGGGCGCACCCAGTGCGGGTTGGCCGATTCCTGATAGGGATAGCCATGCGGCTGCGGATCGGATCGGGACAGGGCAGTTGCCAAGGGAGGACTCCTCGTTTGGTGAGCTTCGGACCGAGGATAGCTACTTTCATCAGTGTCAGCAAGAGCCAGAATGAATGGACCATTCATATCCAATTCAATGGCGTTCCGTTACAAAATGCGACACAGGGGAAATAGTAGAGACTCGGAGCGAATGGCAGGTGTAAGCTGCGCTCCGGACACATGAGGGGCTGGAAAAATGGCTGGAACCGGAATCGGAAAAATTCTTGCAGCGAGCGGCGCGGTGCTGACACTCAGCGCCTGTTCGCTTGCCGGCGATGGCTATTATGGCGATGGTTACGTCAATGGCGGCTATGGCTGCGATCCCTACGCTCCGTTTGATGACTATTATGCCTGTGACGATGGTTATGGCTATGCCAATATCGGTTTTGGCGGCGGCTGGTATGACAGTTTCTACTATCCCGGATTCGGCATCTATATTTTTGATCGTGGCGGCTCGCGCTATGCGATGAAGCGCCATCATCGGCGCTACTGGGCCCGCCAGCGCGCCATCTGGGGCAGCAAACACCGCGATCGCGGGCGGCGACATGCCGAGAGGCGGGGCAATCTGACCTCCGAAGAACGGGCAAACCGCCGGGAGCGACAGGCCGAACGGCGCGCGATGATGACGCCCGAGGAACGGAGCATGCACCGCGAAAGACGTGCCGAGCGACGCGGGAATCTGACCCCTGAACAGCGCCAGCTTCGCCGCGAACGACGCACTGAACGGCGAGCCAATCTGACCCCCGCCCAGCGGGCTGCACGGCAGGATCGCCGGACCGAACGCCGAAATGCTGCACCGCGTCAGGCACGTCCCGCTCGCCAGAACCGTCCGGATGCCGCACCCCGCCGTGCTGTCCGACAGGCGCCAGCCAGACAATCGCGGCCTGCCGCACGCAGTTCCAGCCGGTCGGTGGAATCTTCCCGCCGCAGATCTGACGATCGCTAGTCCGCGCTTCGATCCAATATGATTGGGTGAACAAAAAAGCGGGAGCCGCGCCGAAGCACTGCTCCCGCCCGATGGCGATTTGTCCGGAGGACTATTCGCCGACGGTCACGCGGCCGACCCGGTACCCACGCTCCCGCATTTCCTTTCGATAATCCTTGTTGGCATCCGCAATTTCGGCGCGATATTCTTCATGCGCTTCCCGGCGATCTTCTTCATCAGTTGCGCGCTTGAGATCCTTTGTGAGTTCATGCTCCGCCTCGCGAATATCGGACAGGTAATCGAACCAGTAGTTATTCTCGACATCGCCAATCGGCTGAGTGAGGATTTTCTGATGCGTGCCATAGCCTGACTGGTGCGCGGATGCGGCCGTCAATGGCAGGCCAGCGGTTGCAATTCCGGCCAGTGTCAGCGTCATGATACGAATCGTCATTGCCATTCTCCTGTCAGTTAGTGACGGAAGAGAATGGGGGCATGGCCGCTTTCCCGATCATGAACATCCCGTTTCCCGCGACGATCCGCACCGGGATTGCGGCAGAAACCGGGATCAGGACAGGTTTGCTGCCCTGAAATGGTGCGCTTGATTGACTGTTG
>JBCBZY010000222.1:0-4903 GCA_039815115.1 Pseudomonadota bacterium
GTGCTGTGATCAGCGGCCGTTGCTGGCCACGATATCTACAACCGAACCGCCGCCTGCGCGCTTGTTCAGCGTGATAACAAATGCGCCATCGTCGCTGCTGCGGGTTCCGCCCAGAACATGCTCGGCACCGCGCAGCAGATATTCCGCGCTGTAACCACTGTTCTTGGCCGAGGTATAATAATAGTCCACGACATTCTTGATCGGGGATGCGGTCGAAAAGCTGACCACGCGCATATCGCACAGGCCGCCTTCGACGCCAGCTGCTTCTTTCACATTGGCTTTCGGATAGACCGGAAATTCGGGTGGCATGCGGTTGGCCCAGCCCATGTCATAGCTGAGCTTCTGATCACAGGTGCCCTTGCCGCGTTGGGCGGTTTGCTGTTCGGCCTTGGCACCGAGAGTCATGCCCTCACCCGAACCGCCGCAGCTGGTGCATTCGTCATCCGATGTCATGTTGCGCGGTTTCGGTGCACTCAGCAATTTGCCGGTGATAGCCGCGCCACCTGCGCCAGTGGCAGGCGGAACGGCACCATCTATGGCACCATTGGCGCTACGTACTGCGTTACTGTTGGACTGATCCGCAAGATCGGGATCCACCAGAATGGAATCTTCCAGCGCATCATTCATCGCCGGATCAGCGGTCAGATTGTCATCCAGTTCCGCCAGTTCGGCCTCATTGCCGTCATTGCTGCCGCACGCAGCCAAAGTCATGGGCAGCGTCAATACTGCAGCAGCCAGAAACAGCGAACGAGTTGGGTGTGACATGGATATAACTCCTGATTTCAGGAGGTAAATGGCCCGTAAACCGTTAATAATCCGTTAGGGAATATGGTTAAACCGGAGAGATTTTGTTAACCGGCTGTGCCAGATCGGGATTCTCAGCCGAAGCCATCGGCGCCTTCGAGCTCCCCGAACCGGATCAGACGCGATGTCAGCACCGCTGCCTGGCGGTTGACGACCGCTTCCTTGTAGTCGGGATCGCTGATCATTTCCATGAATGCGCCGCTATTGGGGTAGCGGGCGATGAACGAGCTGTCCCAGTATTTTTCCTGTGGTCCGATGACCATCGCTTCCATTTTTCCGCGCCAGATGATGGTGCCGCCGACACGTTGAAAAATCGGGCCGCTGGTCTTGCCATATTCGGCATAGGCCCGTTCTCCACTCCAGCCATGAGCGGCATTGGGATGATCTTCCGGATATTGTGCCTTCTCATGAAAGCGCAGCAGGTTGAGCATGTTGATCGGCACATCCCGGGGCAGCGCCTTGAAGGCGTCAAAGCTCTCGCGAGTCGGATCAACAAACAGCTTCCCGTCCTGTTCTCCTCCTGTTGCATCCGACATCGCTCAGCTCCCCTGTTCAAATTTCCTGCGGTTCTGCATCCACTGTTCGCGCGACTGTCCCCAGTCGTCAACCCTGGCATCCTGATAGGGGTCGGGCAGCAGTGTGGGACCGCGATTGGTCGAACCAAGTCTCTCGGCCAGCCGGATCGACGCCGTGTTCGCGGGATCAATCGTATGGCAGATATCGCTCCAGCCAAGCTCGTCGACAGCATAATTCATCGAAGCCACCGCCGCTTCCAGCGCATAGCCCTTGCCAGCATGGGACGGCGCCACACCCCAGCCGACCTCGGTCCCCGGCCAGCCTTCCGGCTGCCAGGGACCAATGCGGCCAATCCATTTCCCGCTGTCCTTGAGGATGAGCGAAAACATGGCAAAACCCCGGACATGCCAGGCACCAACCATGCCGCACAGGTCCCGCCACGAAGCGGACCGGCTCTTGACGCCGCCAATATAGGTCATGGTTTCCGCATCCGACTGAAACGCAGCCCATTGCTCAAAATCCTCCGCACAAGGCGGGCGCAGGATGAGCCGCTTTGTTTCCAGCCGGATATCCGCAATATCGGACATGTGAATTTCCCTTCAATCCAGTGGCATAGCGACAGTAGCAACGTGCATAAAGACTTGAAATCCGACTGCTCTATGCCTATAATACAGTTATGGCGAATATTATATCCATTCTCATCGGCGGCATCGCACTCATTCTGGCTTTTGTCGGACTGGTGCCCCTGCTGGGCTGGACCAACTGGCTGATTCTGCCGATTGCCGGCGTTGGTGCCCTGTTCGGTCTGATTTCCAGCAAGTCCAGCGGCATGTATTTCTGCATCATCGTGATGGGCATCTGTGCATTCCGGCTCTGGATCGGCGGCGGAATCATCTGATTTCCCAACCCTGCAGGTAATTTGGCAAACCGGCGACAGATTAGCTGTCGCCGGCCCAAGAAACCATTGCCTGTCGAGGTGCAGTTAATCATTGCTCCGGTCGGTCCGCAGGCCTAATCGCGATTTCATGACACAGCAGCAAACCGACAGCCCGCTGGGCCTCGTGCAGGCCCTGATCGCCTGCACCTTCTGGGGTGTCATGCCGATCTACTTCAAGTTGCTGCAGGTCATTCCCCCACTGGAAGTCGTAGCGCACCGGTCGATCTGGCTCGTCCCGCTGCTGATTCTGATCCTCTGGCTGCGCAAGAACATATCCGGCCTGAAGGCCGCGCTGTCAGATCCCAAAATCCTCAAATTTCTGGTGCTCAGCTCCTTTTTTATCGCCGCCAACTGGCTGCTTTATGTCTGGGCCGTTCAGGAGAAGCATGTCGTCGCAGCCAGCCTCGGCTATTTTATCAGCCCCCTGCTCAGCGTGTTTCTGGGCAGCCTGGTGCTCAAGGAAAAACTGTCGCGGAACCAGTGGATTGCCGTGGCGATTGCCGCGAGCGGTGTATCGATCCTTGCGGTCGAGGCCTGGCAAACGCTCTGGATCAGCCTGATGCTCGCTGGCTCCTGGGGCCTGTACAGCCTGATCCGCAAGGTAGCTCCCGTAGGGCCAATGGTGGGACTGACCGTGGAAACCGGTCTGCTGTTTCCGTTTTTTCTTGTCTGGCTGATCTGGCTGAGCACCGCAGGTGGCGGAACCGGTTTCGGCCAGTCCCTACCTATCGATCTGCTGCTGGTCGGTGGCGCCGCCATCACCGCCATTCCCTTGTTGCTGTTTGCATCAGCCGTAAAGAAAGTCAGCCTCACCACCATGGGCCTGTTGCAATATGTCGCACCGATAATGCAGTTTCTGATTGGGGTGTTTGTTTATGACGAACCGCTGACAAACTCGCACATGATCTGTTTCGGCCTGATCTGGATCAGTCTCACCATCTTCTCGGCAGATGCCTGGAGAAATGCGCCCGGGCGCAAACCGGCTGCAACTGTTTAACTAGCCAGCGAAGCGCCAGCCCAGCTGTTCCCCTGCATGAAAGGGCACAATGCCTGTGTGGCCCGCGTCAATATTCTCGGGGACGTCAACCGGTCGACGCTCCAGAGTCACCGTTCCCGTGTTGCGCGGCAGGCCATAGAAATCTGGTCCATATTCCGACGCAAATCCTTCCAGCCGGTCCAGCGCCCCCTCCTGTTCAAAGACGGTGGCATAGCTTTCGAGCGCATAGGGTGCATTGAAAATCCCCGCACAGCCGCAGGCGGTTTCCTTCGCGGCGACTTCATGCGGCGCGGTATCTGTACCGAGGAAAAACTTGGGTGAGCCGGACGTAGCCACGCGCCGCAGGGCGAGCCGGTGCTGTTCCCGCTTCGCCACCGGCAGGCAATAGGCATGCGGACGGATGCCGCCGGAAAAAATGGCGTTGCGGTTGATGTGGAGATGCTGCGGCGTGATGGTGGCCGCGACATTGGGACCCGATGCGGTTACAAAATCCACTGCGTCCGATGTGGTGATATGCTCGAACACGATTTTCAGTTCCGGCAGGTCCCTCGCGAGATCTGACAAGATTCGGTCGATAAACACCGCCTCACGGTCAAAAATATCGATATCGCCATCCGTGACTTCGCCGTGCACGAGGAGTGGCATGCCGATTTTCTGCATCCGCTCCAGAACCGGTCGCAGATTCGCGACATCGGTGACGCCATGCGCGCTGTTGGTCGTGGCATTGGCCGGATAGAGTTTGGCCGCTGTGAAAATCCCGTCCGCAAAGCCCTGCGCCAGATCATCAGCATCGGTCGTGTCTGTGAGGTAGCTGGTCATCAGCGGTTCGAAATCGCTGTCCTCTGGCAGGGCGGCCATGATCCGATCGCGATAGGCCGCTCCGGCGGCAGCGGTGATGACTGGTGGTGACAGATTGGGCATGATAATCGCCCGGGCAAACTGGCGCGCGGTATAGCCAGCGACGGCCTGCAACATGTCCCCGTCACGCAAATGGACATGCCAGTCATCGGGGCGGCGGATCGTCAGATAGTCGGCTGTGCTCACATCATTCTCATTCGGCTTGGTATTTTGCTGGATCATCCCTACCTAAACCCCATGACTGAAACCAGACTTATCGACCGCGCCCTGATCCGAATTTCCTCCGGCGACCCGGAAGAAGATATCCGCGAGTTTCTGCAAGGCCTTGTGACGCAGGACATGGCCGCGGTCCAGCCGGGCAAACCGCAATGGTCTGCCTTGCTGTCCGCCCAGGGCAAATTGCTGTTCGACTTCATTCTGTGGGCCGAGGGCGAGGACATATTGATCGATTGCGAAGCACCGGCACGGGACTCACTCGTCAAGCGGCTGAAACTGTATCGGTTGCGGCGTAAAATCTCCATTGAAGCAGATGAAACTCTGGCTGTGCACTGGGCGCTGGATATGCCCGGCAAACCGCATGATCCCCGGCTAGAGTCACTCGGTCACCGCTGGCTGGAAGCCAATGCCAATGTTTCAGAAACCGGAGGAGACGCGAACTGGCGCGCCCACCGGCTGTCCTGTGGCATCGCGGAAGGCGAAGCGGAGCTGGGCAGTGAAAAGACGCTGTGGCTGGAGTGCAATGCCGCCGAACTGAACGGCGTCAGTTTCGAAAAAGGCTGCTATGTCGGGCA
>JBCBZY010000139.1:0-7162 GCA_039815115.1 Pseudomonadota bacterium
ACGCAGATACCGACGTTCGAGCTTGTGGGTAATCAGGTTGACGGTGAAATCACCGAGGCCAATTTCAAGATTGGATGACACGAAATCCATTGTGACTTCATTGCCAAGCCCGAAATTGTCTTTGTCCCCGGTCAGCAGTCCATTGAAAGTGCCGTTCTTTGACAAGCCGGTCGTGACAAACCGCCCCGCGCAATTGGTGGGATCTGCCGGATCGCAATCGAAGTTGAGCAGATTTCCGGAATCGGCAAAAGTATGAATATAGGAGCCTGTCCACCGGACATTGTCTGACAGCTCGCCGCGGAATCCTATCCGGCCTCCCCAACCGTCATTCTCGTTTACGCGTTCGCCCGTGGTCGTGTTCTGAGCATATCCTTCGTCGTCCTGAAAATATCCCGACACCTTGACTGCAAAACTGTCGGCAAGCGGGATATCAACGGACGCTCGCGCCATGTAGCGCTCATAGCTTCCGTAGCCGGCTTCGACATAACCGGCAAATTCGTCCCCCGGCTCTTTCAATATGACACTGATTGCCCCGCCAGTGGTATTCCGCCCGAAAAGTGTTCCCTGCGGCCCGCGCAGCACTTCCAGGCGTTCGACATCAAAAAATGACAGATTGTTGGCGTTCTGACGCGACAGGTAAATATCGTCGACATAAGTGCCGATCGGCGGATCAAATGTGGCGATGGACTCCGTATTGCCGACGCCGCGGAGGAAGTAGGAATTGGCGGTTCCCAGCCCGGTATTATTCAGACCGACAAGGTTTGGAACGAATTGCGCGACTTCAAGCGCATTGGACACACCCCGTATCTCCAGTTCCTCGGCCGAGAAAGCGCTGATTGCAATCGGAATGTCCTGTACGCTTTCCTCACGGCGCTGTGCGGTCACAACGATGACGTTCAAGCCACCTTCCTGCGCCTCCTCCTCGCCCTGCGCTTCCTGCGCATATGCAGGCGTGCTGACGAGCGTTGCCAGTGCCAGACCAAATATTGCGCGGTTCCGAATTCCCGATTTCCGAGTTGTCATTGCTTTCTCCCTTGCTTCAGGACGATGTTCCCAGCACCTCCCCATGATGCCGATTTGTCCAGACAAATATAGCACAACTTTTGCTAGTGTCGTGCACCCCGGTTTAGCTAACAACCATTTGTACTTTCTCTACAACCAAATGCAAAAGCTTCCGGATCATTGTTTTTCGGCCACACTCAATCCGCGCAAATGGCGCATGCCAACGACCGAACGACAGGCGGTCAGCAGTTCATTTTTGAGGCTCTGTGCCGCAGGTTGCAGCACGGAATTGCGCCGAAAAGCCAGAAATGCATTGCGACTGTTGGAAAAGGGAGAATCTTCGACGAGGAAATAGGCCTCCCGTTCGGTTTCGGTTGCTACCAGTTCCTTCGCCAAAAGCATCACGCTGTCACTTTGCAGCAAGGTTGACTTGGCAAGGATCACGGAATCGATATCGACATATCTGGCAGGTGGCGCCAGTCCTGCTGCGAGGAAGATGTTGCAGATACGCTCCCATTGCTCCTTGAGCTGCATCGATGCCAGCCAGGTCTGGGAGGCGAGATCTTCGAGCGTCAGGTCCGTTTTGCCGGCCAGCGGGTGGTCACGGCGCATCATGATGACATCGCGATCATCAAACAGCTCTTCGGTTTCGATAGCATCATCGATATCCATGTCCGCAGGTGGCGCACTGGCCACAAATTCCACATCTCCCTGGAGGAGCTTTTGGTGCAGCGACTTGGAATCTCCGGACGTGATGCTCAACGTAATCCCGGGCTGACGTTCGCTGAACCGGTTAATCAGGATCGGTGCGATTCTTGGCAGAAAAGACCAACCCAGTCCGATGCGGACATAGCCCCGGTCTGCGCCGCGCAATGCGCTGATCTCGGCAGCGGCAAGCCGGGCTTCCGCAGTGATGACCTTCGCACGTCGTGCCAGCGCATGGCCGAAACTGTTAGGCTCGGCGCCAAATGCCCCCCTTTCGAACAGTCTTACGGCCAGGCTTTCTTCCAGTTTGGCGACACTTTTGGATACCGCTTGCTGACTGACATTGTTCAGCGTGGCCGCTCGCGAAAAACTCCCGGTGTCATAGACCGACAGAAAATGCTGCAGTTTCTGGGGATCCATGGAGGGTCTGATAAAACGCTGACGCAAATCCGGATTTTTCATATTTCCTCCTTGCTAGATATATTACAATCAATGGATGTGGCTTGGCCATAATCGGTTGTTATTCGAATGATATCAAGTGTTTTACCGGAGGTCGAAACCGACGAGGGCGATGAAGGCAAAATGACCAATGCGAGCAAATCCCCGCTGACCGACATCATGCCGGCCATGTTGTTGCACGAAGGCAAATGGTCGGGAATCTATCGGCATGTCGATGCCGGGAACCGCGAAATCGAGCAACACAGAGCCATGATCGAGTGTGTATTCCCGGCGACGGGCCCCTATGCCTATGTCCAGAAAAATCACTTTGTCTGGGATGATGGCCGGGAATATCGCGCGACCCTGAATGGCGTCCTGCGCGATGGAAAATTGTGGTGGGATACCGACACATTCGATGGATGCGGCTGGGAATCCGATTTTGGACTGATATTGCTCAACCTGAATCGCAAGGATGAGCCCGGCACCCGTTTTTACGAGATTATCTGCATGGGAGACGACGGCAACCACCGCGCCCGTACCTGGCACTGGTTCAGGAACGGCCGACTGATCAGGCGCACATTATGCGATGAACAACGGGTGTTGCCTGTGTCAGAAGCGACAGTGGATTAACTCCCCCCGTGCATGATAATGGGTCACAGCTTTACCGCAGGAGACTGTAAAGAAATGATTTCCCGCCGTCACATCATGTTAGCCGCGTCCGGTATTACCGCCTCCGCTCTTGGCCTTCCGGCGCTGAGAGCAAGTGCAACGGCAAAGGAAGACAAACAGAATTCGGGGAAAGCCACATTTCTCCTGGTCCACGGAGCCTGGCATGGCGGCTGGTGCTGGCGTGACGTCGCTGCGAGCCTGCGCGCGGCGGGGCATGCTGTCTTCACACCGACGCTCACCGGGCTGGGTGAGCGGGCGCACTTGCTATCACCTCAAATCGGTTTGCAGACACATATCGACGATATTCTCGCAGTGATCCGTTTCAACGAGCTGGAGAATTTCATCCTCGTCGGCCACTCCTATGGCGGCATGGTCATCACCGGTGTCGCGGACCGTGTCGGCGAGAAGATCAGGCATATTGTCTATCTCGACGCTGCATTTCCTGAGGATGGTGAAACCATGATTTCCCAGGGACCGCCGCGATCGGAAGCTGCGCTGGCGGCCACAGAAGAACAACTTCGCGCCATTGCCCCGGATGGCGTTGCGATGCAGCCCTTTCCACCCGAATTTCTGGGCATTCCCAAAGATCATCCCGGTCATGCCTGGGTCGGGCGGCACATGACAGCCCATCCGCTGAAAACGTGGCTCGATCCGATTGCATTGCCCAATGGCGGACCAGCAAACCTGCCGCGGACCTATATCCACTGCAACGCACCCGTTTTGCCCAATGCAAGTTTTGCCTGGCATCATGAGAAGCTGAGCGAGGACCCCGGCTGGAACAGTCTGACGCTGGCCACCGGCCATGATGCCATGGTCACCGCTCCCGATCCGCTGGTTGATATCCTCCGGTCGCTCTGAAGCGCTCGGATCAGAACTGGATAGACCGATCCCGGATCTGGTCATGCAGCTCTGACGTCAAATCCTCGTAAGCATCCTGACCGGACCGTACAAACCAGATGTCGTCAGGGATTTGCGATATGTCAAAGCCCTGCTTGACCAGATCGACCTTGCGATATTTGAACGTCCCGGTCGTTTCCGCTTCCGGCTGGTGCCGAATGAAGACCGGAATGGCATAGGGTGGCAGATTTTCCGCCAGGAAGGCCCTCAAGCCGGAAATATCGAATCCATCCTGGATCGTGATCGATGCCATTCCTGCGCGACCATCGGTACCGGGGATTTCGACGCCATAGACATTTGCCGTGGCAATCCCGGCATATTGCGACAACGCTTCCGCAACTTCATTTGTCGCGACATTTTCGCCTTTCCAGCGAAATGTGTCCCCGATCCGGTCCTTGAAATAAATATATCCTTCCCGGTCACGACTCATCAAATCGCCGCTGCGAAACCACGCATCGCCTTTCTCGAACACATCCCGGAGAATCTTTTTCTCTGTCGCTTCCTTGTCGTGATAGCCGGAGAAATCGGAAGGCCCGCTTTCATCAATCTTGCCCAGCAATTCCCCGGCCTCGTCAAATTCCGCAGCAATGCAAAAGCCATCCGGACCGCGGACCGGTTCTTCGGAAACAATATCGAACCTGACGATCCGCACATCGCCGAACTTCTTCTCCAGATATTTGGGGATGCGACCGACGGCACCGATTTTTCCGTCCAGGTTCATCAGGAACACATTACCTTCGGTGGAGCCATAGATTTCCAGCAATTTGCCAATCCGGAAGCGTTCGACAAATTCCTGCCAGATATCGGGGCGCAAGCCATTGCCGATGCCCACACGAATGCGATGCTGGTTCTGCTTCGGATGATCGGGCTGATTCAGCAGATAACGGCAAAGTTCGCCGATATAGACCACCGCAGTCGCCTGATGATCGGCGGCATCGTCCCAGAAGTGCGAGGCAGAAAATTTCTTGCGCAAGATCGTCGAGGCCCCGCTGAGCAGAGCACCGCCGAGGCCCAGAAAACCGCCAGTCACATGATAGAGTGGCAGCACATTGTAGATCCGGTCTTCGGGTGTGAGGTCGCATGTGGTGATCGCGATGCGAAAGCTCCGCCGGGCGCGCGTATGCGAAATTCGCGCAGCCTTGGGTAAACCGGTGGTGCCGGAGGTATAGACGTAGAAGATGATATCCCCGCCGCGCAGTTCCTGACGATGGTCTTTGGCCGGACGCTCCGCAGAATGCTCCGACAGCGCCTTGTTCAGGTTCTCCCCAATCGCGCCGTCCCAGTCCCAGAGCGCGGGACTGCCTTCCAGCAGGCCTTCGACCGCCCTCACCCGGTCGGCGAGATGCGAGCTGGCGATAATCGCTTTGGCCGAGCCAATATTCAGACAATGGGCCAGCCCCTTGCCCTCGAGATTATTGTTGATCAGCGCCGCAATGATACCGGCCTTGGACAGGCCAAACCAGGTGGCGACGAAATCGGGGTGGTTTTCCATGACAATCGCAACCGCATCGCCGCTTTTCAGACCCTGCGCCAAGGCCCAGTTTGCGATGCGGTTGGCGCGTTCGTCAAAAGCTCCATAGGACAGGGATTCGCCCTCGAACCAGAAAACCGGCCGGTCGCGATGGGCGTCCACGCTCGCCTCAATATCATCGGTGAGCAGCGTCGGGGCTTCCTTGTCGATGCCCTCCATCTGATTCATCAACCGCTTCAGTGACCGGGTGAACCCGACCTCCCGCTTGATCACCTGCAACAGACCCACGCCGCACCTCTTCCTGATTTATTGAATGACATCACATTAGCGAGAATTTTCCGATGCGCAAATGCTCAAACCGGTCTCGGCGGCGATAGAATTTACCACTTCGGATTCACGGCATTCTGACCTAGGCTGACGCAGCGGGAGGAAGTTGCACATGTACACGATTCACGGCGCACTGGGTTCGCCCTATTCCATGAAACTCCGCGCGGTCATGCGGTACCGCCGGATCATCCACATCTGGCAACATGGCATGGCTGCGCAGGGAGCGGCGCTTGCGAAGGTGAAGGCACCTGTCATTCCCGTGATCGAGTATCCGGATGGCAGCTTTCACAATGACTCCACCCCGGTGATCCTTGACCTTGAGCAGAGACACCGGGAACGCAGCGTCATTCCGCCCGATCCGGGGATGGCTTTTCTCGTCCATCTGATCGAGGATTTCGCGGATGAATGGCTGACCAAGGCGATGTTCGGATATCGCTGGCTCGCCGATGTGGACCAGATTCAGATGAGCCGCTGGCTCGCCTTTGACGCGGTCAAGGGCGGCGGACGCGAAACCAGCGAGGGTTTTGCCGAACAGTTTCGCAGCCGGCAGGTAGGCCGAATGGCGATTGTCGGATGCACGGAGGAGAATTTTCCGCTGATCGAAAAATCCACGCGCGCCATTTTGCAGGCGCTGGAAGAACATGTCGTCGATCGCCATTTCCTGTTCGGCACCCGGCCGTCACTTGCCGAATTCGCGATATATGGTCAGCTCTCGCAGCTTGGTGTCGATCCCACCCCACAGGCGATGATGCGCGCCGATTATCCTTACAGTTTCCGATGGCTGGCGCATATCGATGACCTGTCAGGCATCGAAGGCGAATGGGATAGTGCCGATCAGCCACTGGCGCCTGTTATCTCGGCCTTCCTGCACCAGATCGGCAAGGTTTATGCCCCGTTTCTGCTCGCCAACGCGGCAGCACTGGCAGCCGGCGAAGACCGTTTTGCGATGGAAGTAGACGGACTGCCCTACTCGCAGGGCACGTTCAAATATCAGGCAAAGTGCCTGTCAGAACTGCGCAAGCGCTATGCCGGGCTCGATGCAGCGGCGCGGCAGTCTGTTGATCCGGTTCTGGAGGAACATGGCTGCCTCGCATTTCTGCAGGACAACTGACCGCAGCGAGCGTCTGCCATTCGGCACCTAGCGCAATCGTGAGGGGAAACAGCCTCGCATTGCCTTTACGCTTCTTTCGCAAGCAAGAACGGAGGCTAGAATGGATCTCGGCATCAAGGGACGGAAAGCACTGGTAAATGGCGGCAGCGCCGGCATGGGCCGCAGTTCGGCCCTGGCCCTGGCGCGAGAAGGAGCGGAGGTTTTCATCTCGGCCCGCGGAGCACAACGCCTTGAGGCCTCATACGATGCCATTGCCCGGGAAACCGGAGCAAAAGTCCATCCGATCGTCGCCGACCACAGCAGTGACGAGGGACGTGACAAGATTCTCGCGACCTGCCCTGACCCAGATATCCTGGTAGCGACCTGTGCCCCTCCCCCTTTTACCGATGATTTTCGAGACGTACCACGGGCAGAAATGGAAAACGCCCTGCGCGTCGCATTGCTCAGCCCGATCGACTATATCAAGGCCGTGATCGATCCCATGGTCGAGCGAAACTGGGGCCGGATCGTCAATATCAGCACCGGTGCGGCCAAATATCCTG
>JBCBZY010000109.1:0-8602 GCA_039815115.1 Pseudomonadota bacterium
GGCGGCAAAGGCCCCGGACAGCCAGCCGGGAAGGACTTCCGCGACCAGCCTGCCATAAGCCGCATCGCCAATATCGCCGAACATCTTGTAGGCAACAATGCCGGGAATAACGACGATCGGGGGTACGATCAGAATCCGGATGAGCGCAGCGGCCATCACGCCTTTCTGGGCTTCTTTCACTGTCGGAGCGGCCATCGCGCGCTGGGTGATATTCTGATTGGTTGACCAGTAGAAAATCTGAATGAAAATCATGCCGGTAAACAGCGTGTGGAAGGGAATGGGTGAATCCGGTCCGCCGATCATCGACAAACGCTCTGCCGGAACATCGGTGACAATATCCCAGTCCACCGCGGCTACCGCCAGGATGACAATTAGCAGAGCGAGGCCCAGCACGCCGATGCCGGAATAGGTGTCCATCACCGCCACGGCGCGAAGACCGCCGAAGATGGTATACGCAGCCGAAATCGCGGCGAGAATGCCGGCAAACCAGAGTATCGGTAAAGTGCTGCCAAACAGCGACTGCATGAAAAGTCCGCCGGAATAGAGAGCTGCTGGTAGATAGATCAGAATATTGCCGAACAGGAATAGCGCTGAAATAAGGGTGCGGATGCTTTTGCCCTTGTAGCGTTTTTCCAGCAGTTCCGTCACGGTCGTGCAGTTGTTTTTGTAGTAAATCGGAACAAACACGAAGGCGAGGATAAGCAGGCCAAAAAAACCGCAGATTTCCCACCAGGCCAGCAACAGCATCTGATTGCCGTTCATCCCGACCAGCTGATCGGTAGAGAGATTGGTCAGAGTGATTGACCCGGCAACAAACAGCCAGCTCAGGCCGCCACCGGCGAGAAAGACGTCCTTGCTGGACCCGTCATGGGATTTGGCTTGGCGGACCTTGGCCCATGTCGCGAGACCGATCAGGGCGGTGAGTACAATGCAGACCAGTATCTGAACGCCGCTGGCGGTCGGTAAATTCGCTAACATCTGGCACCCCGGTACGGTCTGTTCTTATTATCTGAAGCAACCTAGAGTGCTCTCCTGCAAACGCAAGCGTCCTTGTTTTGCGGTCCGGTCAGGTGGATCGAGGGTCTAGAAGGAAAATCGAAGGCCCGCCGAAACAGAGGTCGCATCGCTGTTCAGGAAACCGATTGTCCGCAGTGCCGAGAAATCCAGACGGAGGTTGTTGTTCAGACCAAAGGACAAAGCGCCGCCAATTTCTCCCCAGCTGTCCTTCTGTCCGGGCTGATCGCGGGTGGCCAGTGTCCGCAAGACGGCAGATTGACTGGTGCCGGGGTTGAAGGATGTGGTGTTTGATGTGGTCACAATATTTGCAATCACAGCAACAACATGATTGTCTTGCGCACCAAAGATCTTTTGCCCGGTTATCCCAAAAGTTCCGGTTACGCCATCTTCCGTGTTACCAATCGTAACTGACTGTCCCGTGGGGCCTTGGACAATTCGGGCTATATCCAGTTCATTATAGTCGATACCGAGGCTTGGCGTCAGGAAAATGCGATCGGTGACAGCGATATCATAGCTGGCAGCGAGTCCGATACCGAATGTATCGCCATCGGAGGAAATGCTGGCCGACTGGCCGTTTCGTCCCACCGCTTCCACATCGAAGTCGCGTTTGCCAAAAGACACGAACGCATCAAGTGCGAGCGCGTCAAATGCGGTTCCGGCATTGAGTGTCACTTCGGTGGTCGAGGCAGGAATGGCTGTAACCAGACCTGGCACATCTCCGCTGTCCACGTAGGTGAGTGATAATCCGATGTAGCTTTCACCGAGGTCCCGGGTGAGCGAGACGTTTCCATATTGCTGGTCGCTGGCGTTTTCCAGCGTTGTCAATCCGCCGGATATGCCGACCGTCCAGTTTTTTTCGGCATCCTTCGCCGGGTCTTCCCCGGCCTGGGCAGATGATGTCCATGAGACACACAAAAGGCCGAATATCAATGGTTTGACAGACATATTTTTCCCCGTTTTTTACATACTGGTCCCCGCGATAACGCGGCAAGACGAAAAATCCTTCGTTTCTGGCGAAGGGTTTTTTTACCCCGCGCGTTATATGGTCTAGAATTGGTAGTCAGTGTCGGGGGAGGCACCATCGGATTTGAAAAGCAAATGGTAATGCCGGACAAACCCGTCGTCGCAGAAGGCGATGATGCCTTGATGCTGCGTGTCGCTAACAAAGATGCCAATGCCTTTCGGACACTGGTGGATCGCCATGCGCGAACCCCGTTCGCCATCGGCTGTCGCATGGTCAAGGATCCGGCAGAAGCGGAAGATATTGCACAGGAGGCCATGCTGAGGCTCTGGAACAACGCCGAAAAATGGAAGGCTGGCGGATCAGGTGTTGAAGCCTGGCTCCGCCGTGTCGCGGTCAATCTCTGTCTCGACAGATTGCGCAAAAGGAAGCGGATGTCAGATGAAGAGGCTCCAGAACAGGTTGACCAGTCTCCAACCGCAGATGATGTGGTGGACAGTTCGCGGCAGGCAATTGCCGTGAAGCATTGTATCGGCAAGCTGGGCGATCGTCAGCGCGCTGCAGTTGTGCTGACCTACTATGAAGAACAATCCAACAGCGAAGCAGCAGGTGCGATGGACATGAAACTCAAGGGTTTTGAATCTCTGCTGTTTCGTGCCCGGGCCGCTCTGAAACACTGCCTCGAAAACAGCCCGCATGTGTTGCATGCCCGCAACGGGGACGCCGCATGACCAGCAGTTTCTCTCCACAGATATCCAGTCTGCTTGATCAATTTGTTGTTCCGGATTTGCCGACAGATTTTACCGATCGGGTGGTAGCAGTGGCCGTTGGTCAGAAATCTTTGGAAACAATTCCGGCACAGAGGCAGCCTTGGACCCGCCTGCGTTCGGGCAATGGTAACAGCCCGTGGAAGCGAACCCGCTTTTATGCGTCCGGCCTGGCGGGCATGGCTATGCTGAGCACGGCGGCTGCGGCGGCCCTGTCTCTGGCGGATATTCCTTACCGGATCCCGGTCGTCAGCGATCTGGTCGAGCAGGTTATTCCGCGTGCTGAACCGCAGACAGTGGAGAACAGCCAGCCTGCCGTAAACACCGCACTGTCCCCGGTGGCCGAGGCTGGGCAGGATGATGTCGAGAATGATGAACCTGTACGACCGATATGGCGAGACATGAGCCGGCAGGAAAAAATCGCGGTTGTAAAGGAGCGAATCGCTCAAAACGAAGAGCGGGTACAACAACGCCGTGCAGCCCGCGGATTGCCGCCGCTCAGTGACTCACAGCTGCGCAAGCGGCGGGTCATGATTCGTCAGGCGATCAAAAGCGGTGCCATTTCCCGGCCGGCCGTACGTCGCGCCTTGCGCCGCACGGCCTATGTCAGGGAAGGACAAGGATTGCGCGCTGAGCGGTCCCGCGTTCCGATCACTTCCGGATTTGTTTCACCAGCGGAGACCGATGTTGCGCCTGGATCGGCGCTCATTGATGTGGCCGATCCGTCCGCAACGGAGCTGGAATCGATGCCGGAACCAGCCTCGACGACTGCCGAGCCAAATCAGACGAGTGAACTGATGACTGATCCTTCATTGTCAACAGATCAACCCGATATGACAAGTTCGGACTTAGAGGTTGCCGATCAGGAAAGCGCACAGTTGGACGAAGCACCCACGACGGGTGCGGCTCCGGTCGACATCCAGGACAAATTGCCTCCTGCGCTCAGAGAGCGTCTGCGGAACGCAACCCCTGCAGAGCGGCGGCGGATTTTGCGTGAAATCCGGTCCCGGAGACAGAACGGCCAGTCCATGCGCGAAATTCGCCAGCGACTGCGGGACATGCGCCGGACCGGCAAATAATTTTCATCGCCTGCGAAGGGTATTCGCCTTTGCTGCGTTTAAGCGTTTGAGAGCGAGAGAAAACCGCTCCGAACGAGTAAACGCGTAAAGGAGAATGACATGAAACATGTAGTGATTATGCCGCTTCTGGCAATCGTAGTCGCCCTGCCGGCTGCTGCGCAGGAACAGACCCGAACCGTTACAATCGACACCCCCCGCGTGGAAGGTGAACGGATCATCACACGGGATCGCGATGCCGGGACGCTGGACAGAAATTCGGAACTCACCCGCAAAAGCGACGGCGCTACTGCGACCAGCGATTACAACCGGACACGCACGGAAAACGGTTGGGTGGCGAGCGGTGAACAAACCGATTTTCAGGGACGCACCCGCAGCTTCGACTATGAGCGTGAGCGCACGGAAAACGGTTTTCGTGCCAACGGAACTGCCACCGGACGCAATGGCGAAACCTACGATTATGACGCGGGCCGCCGGCGGACGGAAAATGGTTATGTTGCTGGTCGCCGGGTGCAGAATAGTGACGGAGACACTCTTTACAGCCGGCGAGTCAAGGCCCAGCGGACGGAAAATGGCGTGAGCCGGACCGTCAAGACCAATCGGGCTGCCGGTTTCAAGCCGAAACGCGTGAAGCCGCTACGTCCGAAAAATATCCGACCGCGTCGCCCTTAACGACCCCGACCGGTCGGTCTCATATGTCCGTCTTCCCCCCCGTGCGGACGTATCCCGGTCTTTTCCTGACACAATGACGTCGTGTCGGGAAGGCCATCCTGGGAAGCTGAATCTCCTCAACGGGTTCAGCTTCCCGGTTTTATTTTGGGTGTTGCTATTCCGCGTTATTGCGGCGCTCTTCAAACCATCGGCGAATGGCCGCCGAGGTGCAGCCCGAGAAGCCGAAGGTGCCAACAACCGAGCAGCTTCCCGGACGTGTTGTTCGCGAGATTTCGTCTTGTTGTTCAACTCTCGATGTCCAGGATCGATCTGCTGCCAACTCCTCCTCCGATTTTCGCAAAGGCTTGGGGATCCGGTATCTTTCAGATTCCGGTTCCCTTGCACAAACCACAATCTCGTCGCCTTCGGGCTCCGGGCATTTGTCGTCTCCATAGGTCAACAAAACCGAAAAACGTTCCGGCGTATCTCCCTCAGCGGCTTGCGCGGGTATGGTCAGCGAGATCAGGATTGCAGACAGCAACGACTTATGTGGAATGCGGGGTGCGGCCATCTGGTACCTCGGTCAACTCTTTGCCCCCGCAATATGAACTAGACCCAATCTGCTGGAATGGCACGGGAAAAAGTGTCGCAAAGTGTATCCACGTTCGAGATCAGTGAATTTAACATATTGGATGTGCAAGCATCTTGACGAATGCCAGCACGCAATCCATGCGCTGCCGATGCGATTTTTTTCCGACAATGCGGCCTCGGTGCACCCGCGGGTCATGGAAGCCCTGGCAGAAGCCAATCATCAGGACACGGCCTATGATGGCGATGCGTTGAGCGGAAAACTCAATGCGGCCTTCTCCGAACTCTTTGAAACCGAGGTCGATGCCATGTGGGTCGCCACGGGAACCGCGGCAAATTCTCTCGCGCTGGCGGCACTTTGCGAACCACATCAGGGCATAATTTGCCATCGCGAAGCACATATCGAGGAAGATGAAGCGGGTTCACCGGGCTTTTATACAGGCGGTGCCAAACTGATGCTGCTGGATGGACTGGCCGCAAAGATCACAGGGCAGGCTGTGGAGGAGCATTGCGCAGCCATTCGCGATGATGTGCATCAGGTCCAGCCCGCTACCGTTTCGATCACAAATGCGACGGAATATGGTCGCGTGTACACGCCAGCAGAAGTTCAGGCGATATCGGAGGTCTGTAAAACGCGCAGTCTTGGCTTGCATATGGATGGGGCCCGATTTGCCAATGCCGTGGCCAGTCTCGACTGTTCGCCTGCCGAAGTGACCTGGAAATCCGGTGTTGACGTTCTGAGTTTTGGCTTTGTCAAAAATGGCGGCATGGGCGCTGAGGCATTGATCTTTTTTGATCACGATCTTGCAAAGGCGACACATTACCGGCGCAAGCGAGCTGGTCATTTGCAGTCCAAAGGCCGCTTCCTGGCTGCCCAGATTCTGGCGATGCTCAAGGATGATCTGTGGCTCGCCAACGCCCGGGCCGCGAATGCTGGTGCACAGTTGATTGCAACGGCTGCGGGGGACCGTTTGATCCATCCGGTTGAAGCCAATGAAATCTTCGTCAAGTTATCCGCCACCGAAGCCCAGTCGCTGCGTGACCAGGGTTTTGATTTTTACGACTGGGGCGACGGGCAGGCGCGACTGGTGACAAGCTGGAATCAGGATGCCGAAGACATCGCACCACTGGCCGATGCCATTGCTGCTCTATGACTGGCTCTGACGGCGGCGAGCCAAGCCTGCTGGCTCCGCGCATTCTGATCCCCTTTCTGCTGGTTTCCCTGATCTGGGGTTCGACCTGGCTGGTCATCCGTGACCAGGTGTCGGAAGTCCCGCCGATCTGGTCAGTCACCTACCGGTTCATCATTGCTGCTACGGCAATGTTTGTGCTGGTCGCCATTCGCCGCCTGCCATTCGGGATCGACAGGCGAGGGCATTTCTGGGCCATATTGCTGGGGATTTTTCAGTTCTCGTTCAACTTCAATTTTGTCTACAACGCCGAACTATATATTACCTCAGGCTTGGTGGCTGTCCTGTTCGCACTGCTGATGGTGCCCAACGCCATATTGGGCGGGGTATTCCTTGGGCAGCGCATAAAGCCAAGCTTTCTGGCAGGGTCCACCATCGCTGCCATGGGTGTGGCCTTGCTGTTTCTGCATGAATATCGATCCTCGCCGGTCGCGCCGGCACAAGTGATTCTGGGGATCATCCTGACGATTGGCGGAATCCTCTCGGCATCAGCTGCGAACATCATGCAGGCCTTGCCGCAGCCGAAAAGTTATCCGATCATAACCCTGCTGGCCTGGGCGATGCTCTGGGGAGCATTTTTCAATATGCTGGTCTCCCTGTTCACTGTTGGTCCTCCGGTATTTGAAACGCGGCCTGCCTATATCGGGGGGATCGTCTATCTGGCCATTATCGGATCGGTCGTGACTTTTCCGCTCTACTTCTCGCTGGTTCGCGAAATTGGTGCAGGAAAAGCCGCCTATTCCAGTGTCCTGGTGCCAGTGGTGGCGATGATCCTGTCGACACTGTTTGAAGGTTATGTCTGGACGCCGATTGCCATTGGTGGCTCGGTTCTCGCCATGGTCGGACTGATAATTGCCTTGCGATCCGCGCGACCGCGCGGGCAGGTGGCTCAGGACACCAGCAGGGCCGCCAGCCCGGATTTGTAATCCGGATATCGCGGTTGCCAGCCAAGCAGCCTTTTCGCGCGGCTATTGGCCACCCGCCGGTTTTCGTCATAAAATGACCGCGCCGCCGCAGACAGGTTCGCTTCGTCCAGCGTCATCAGGGCAGGCGGTTCCATGCCGAGCAATCTCGCAGCATGAGCCAGCACGTCGGATTGCGCAGCGGCAAGGTCATCTCTGAATGTTAAACACACCGGCCGGACCATTGAACGAAGCCAATATCGCCCCGACAATATCATCGACATGAATCCGGCTGAAGACCTGTCCCGGCACATCGATACGGCGGGCCTTGCCGTTTCGCACCCGATCCAGCGGACTGCGTCCGGGTCCATAGATCCCCGGCAATCGGAAAACTCGCATGTCGGGTCGCAGATCCTGCCAGTGCTGATCGGCCTCGCTGCGGGCCTTGCGCCGACCGGTGCCGGTCACCGCGCTTTCGTCCACCCAGGCACCGGCAGCATCGCCATAGACGCCGGTTGAAGAGAGATAGCCGCTCCATTGCAGATCGGCGGATTCAATGGCCTCGCCATAATAGTCGAGCACTGGTTCGGAACCATCACGAGAGGGAGGAACCGACGACAATATGTGGGTGGCACTTTCCAGCGCAGCCAGCACCGAAGCGGTGTCTTCAAAGGCGAGCGTCCCGTCGCCCGCCTCGCGCCGCGTCCCCACCACTTCCCAGCGGTCCGCGCGCAACCGGCTGGCCAGTCGACTGGCGGTATATCCCATTCCGAAGATCAGCATTTTTGTCATAGGACATTCCGCATAATCGCAATTGCGCTGTGTGCAAATGGCTCTTATGGCTTGAGCCATGCTAGATGTTCAGAAAACCGCCAATAATGAAATGGCAGACGCCGCGCCGCACCCGAACGAACCCCTGACGATCAGGCGCGAAGATTATCGCCCGCCGGCCTGGTTTGTGCCGGAAGTGCATCTGGATTTTCAACTGGGTGCGGAGCAGACTGCGGTGAAATCGCGACTGGATGTCAGGCGATCGAAAAGCGCGAAATATCAGGAACCTCTGGTCCTCGATGGCGATGATCTGCTGCCGGTTTCGGTGCGGGTAGATGGCGAAATCTGGACCGACTGGACGCTAGTTGAGGGTGCTCTGCATCTGCCGTTGACCGGTGCGTCGCATATTGTCGAAATCACGGTTGAGCTTGACCCGTCGACCAACACACAGCTGATGGGGCTTTATGCTTCCGGCGGGATGTTGTGCACCCAGTGTGAAGCCGAGGGGTTTCGGCGGATCACTTTCTTCCCGGACCGGCCTGATATTCTCAGTCGTTATACCGTTCGGATGGAAGGGTTGAAGGCGGACTTTCCGGTTCTGCTCTGCAATGGCGACAAGACGGATTCGGGAGATGCTGATGGTAACAGACATTGGGCCGAATGGGTCGATCCCTGGCCC
>JBCBZY010000252.1:0-4295 GCA_039815115.1 Pseudomonadota bacterium
ACAGGCATTTCGCGAAGCTCCTGCATTTCTTTTTCGCCTTGCTTGCCCTTGCGGTATTTGCCGCGCAGCCGGTTGCCGCACAATCGATCCTGCGCGATGCGGAAACGGAGGAACTGTTCAGTGATATGGTCGCTCCGCTGGTAGCGGTGTCAGAGCTTGATGCTGATGATGTCGAAGTCATCCTGATCAATGACAGTCAGATCAACGCCTTCGTTGCGGGCGGCCAGCGCATGTTTTTCTATTCCGGCACGCTTGCCGCTGCGGACAGCGCGATCGAAATACAGGGCATTATGGCGCACGAGCTGGGCCATATTACCGGCGGGCATATCATCCGCTTCAATGAAGGAATCGAGACCGCGACGGGAATCACCATTCTCAGCCTCATTCTCGGCGCAGCCGCCATTGCCGCCGGTGCAGGAGATGCCGGCGCCGGCATATTGGCCGCCGGGCAGCAGGCCGCGCTCGGCAAATTCCTCGCTTTCAGCCGGGTGCAGGAACGTGCTGCCGATGCAGCCGGTGCCCGCTATCTGTCGCTAGCCGGAATTTCCGGTCGCGGCTCGATCGACTTTTTCAAGAAGCTGCAGAATTACGAGTTCCGTCTCGGCATCCCGCAGGAAGACAGTTATGGCCGGACCCACCCGCTGTCCGGGGAACGTATTTCGCTGCTGCGTGATACATATCAGGCCGATCCCGCCTGGGACACGCCGCCCGATCCGGAAATCGAACGCCGCTTCCAGCGGGTCAAGGCCAAGCTTCTGGGCTTTACGGCCGAGCCCAATACGACACTCCGGGAGTTTCCGGAAAGCGTCCAGACCGTTCCAGCGCGCTATGCCCGCGCTTATGCGTGGCACAAAAGCGCCTATCCCGACCGGGCGCTGCAAGAGGTGCAAAAGCTTCTCGAGACTGATCCCAATGATCCCTATTTTCTCGAGCTTGAAGGCCAGATACTTCTGGAATCCGGTCGCCCCCGCGAAGCCCTGAAATCCCTCCGCCGGTCAGTCACTCTGACCAACAATCACCCGCTGATCGCCAGCCTGTTTGGCCATGCTCTGATTGCCACCGAGGACGAGCAATATTTCGACGAGGCGGAAAAAGTTCTTAAGGCTGCGGTGATCAAGGATAATCGCAACCCCTTTGCATGGTATCAGCTTGGAGTGGTGTATTCCCGTCAGGGTGACACCGCACGGGCCCAGTTGGCTACTGCCGAAAGTGCGCTGCTCCAGCGAAATTACGGTGGCGCTATCCGCAGTTCCCAGATCGCGATGGCCGGAATCACCGAAAACACGCCGGACTGGATCCGGGCACAGGATATCTCCCTGATCGCGAAGAGCGAATTCGAACGGGCCGCGAAACGCCGCTGAGCCTTCTCCCTTCCCTTTTCTCCTGACAATCATGGACAATTGAGTCTGCCTGCGACAAAGGGAGAAGGAAATATGGTGTTACGAACATGACGGAAAAACGAAACGGAAAGTGGATGATTATGGCAGGGGGCGGATTGGCCATTGCAGCAGCAATCGCGGTATGGATTTCGCAAACGAGTATCGCCACCGGGACGGATGCATCAGAGCAGGCAGCAGCTGCGGGTATCAACGCAGACGAACAGGCCGCGATCGAAGCGATAGTGCGGCAGTATATTCTGGAGAACCCGGAAATCATTCCCGAAGCCGTCGACATCTTGCGCAGCCGCGAAAAAACGGCAGCGCTAAATGACGTGCGTCAGGCCATCGAAGCGCCCTTTGCCGGGACCGCCTTTGCCGGCAATCCGAATGGTGATGTAACCATTGTCGAATATTCCGATTTCGCCTGCCCCTATTGCAAACAAACAACCGCTGTGATTGATCGCCTGATCAAGGAAGACAGCAATATCAAAGTCGTGTTCCGCGAACTTCCGATTCTGAGCGAGGCCAGCAATGACGCGGCGCTGATGGCTTTGGCCGCGGCCAAACAGGGCAAGTATTTTGCCTTCCACAAGACCATGTTCGCGACCGGGCGCCCCTCTCCTTCCACCATCGAAGCCGCCGCCGCCGAAGTCGGCCTGGATCTGACAGAAGCCCGGGCCTTTGTTTCTTCAGCGGAAGCGCAACAGGAAATTCAGCAGAATCTGGAAATGGCCCGCAGGTTACAGTTTACCGGCACTCCTGCATTTGTCGTAGGCAACCAGTCCACGGTTGGAGCGGTCGGCTATGACGGACTCAAGGAGCTCATCGCCGATGCCCGCAAGGCAAAATAGCAGCGATTATTCCGGGTCCTGCTGGCCCTTAAATCCCTGAGCCACGACATACCATTCTGACGAACCCTTCCGACTGGCCGGGGGCTTGGCATGTTTGACGGTGGCAAAATGCTTTTTCAGCATCTGAAGCAATTCATTGTCGGTTCCACCCGCCAGCACTTTGGCTACAAATACCCCGCCCTTCTCCAGATTCTCGATTGCAAACCACGCCCCGGCCTCAACCAGTGCCATAGTCCTGAGATGGTCGGTTTGCTGATGCCCGACGGTATTTGCCGCCATGTCCGAAAGCACCAGATCCGGCGCGCTGCCAAGCGCATCAATGAGTTTGTCTGGCGCCGCATCTTCCATGAAGTCCATTTCAAAAATGGTCACGCCGTCAATCGGGTCCACCGGTAACAGATCAATGCCGACCACTGCCGCATCCGGTACATATTTGCGAACCACCTGGGCCCAGCCACCCGGAGCGATACCGAGATCGACAACCGCCCTCGACTTGCGGACAAATTTAAATCGTTCGTCAAGCTCGAGCAACTTGTAGGCCGCGCGTGACCGGTATCCGTCGGCTCTTGCCTGTTTGACATAGGGATCGTTCAGCTGCCGCTCGAGCCAGCGGGTCGAGCCGATCTTGCGTCCTTTCGCGGTTTTGACGCGCTGCCTCTGTCCGGATCTTCCTCTGCTCATGCCGCCGCTACCTGACCGGACGACGTTCGTTGGAGGACATCAGCGAGCGCAGGATCCCTTCGCGGATACCCCGATCCGCCACTCCGACCCGAGTGGCCGGCCAGATGTCGAGTATGGATTCAAGTATCGCACAACCGCCCACCACCAGATCCGCCCTCTCGCTGCCGATACACGGGATTTCGGCCCTTTCCTGTGGCGACTTGTGGGCGAGCATCGTGCTGATGTCGCGCATGGAATCGGCCGGTACGATAAGACCGTCGATGACACGCCGGTCATATTGCGGCAGTTTCAGATGCAGGCTTGCCAGAGTGGTCACCGTACCGCTGGTTCCCAGCAGCCGAAAATCCGCATCCGCATCCATCGGCAAACGTTCCGCAAATTCGGCAAAACTGTCCATGACCCGGGCACGCATATTGGCAAATGCCAGTTCCCGGCTCGCTGGGCTTTCATGGTCGATTCTTTCACTTTCGGTCAGTGAGACTACCCCCCATGGCGCACTCAGCCAGTCGATAATCTCGGGCGCGGGTCCGGTCGTGTCGACCAGCACCAGTTCGGTGGATCCCCCGCCAATATCGAAAATCAGGGCTGGTCCGTTGCCCGGCTCAAGCAAGATCTGACACCCCAGCACCGCGAGCCGCGCCTCTTCTTCAGCCGTGATGATATCCAGGACAATGCCGGTTTCCTGCCGGACACGCTCAATAAACTTCTCGCCGTTGCTGGCGCGCCGGCATGCTTCAGTTGCTACTGATCGCGCAAGTGTCACGTTGCGCCGCCGCAACTTGTCGGCGCAAATCGACAAGGCAGCCACGGCCCTGTCCATCGCCCTGTTGCTGATCCTTCCGGTCTCGACCAGTCCCTCACCCAGCCGAACAACCCGTGAAAAGGCGTCAGTCACGATAAACCCGTCCGCCGACGGCTTGGCCACCAGCAGCCGGCAGTTATTCGTGCCAAGATCAATCGCTGCATAGGATCTGAGCTTCGGCCAGCGACCTGTATTTCTTCGTGAGAAAGCCGGATTCCGACTCCCGTTTCTTTCTGTCGCCGCATGTTTCGGGCGGGCCATCCCTTCCGGATTTCCGCCTTTTTCGCTTTGCGGCGATGGGGATGCTTCATCCGCCATGACCGTTACTCTTATGTTCTCCGGATCGGGTAATACCGCCGGTACTTGTCCATAGAGATAACTCTGGCCCGGGTTTTGTGCAAGGGATTAGAAAAGCGCCCCTTCACGGGGACGGCAGCGCCTGTATCCGGCGTGATCAAAGCGGGCCGGGGGCCGGACGCGGTTCCAGAAGCTGGGCCAGGTCCGGTCAATTTCCCTTGACGGATTTTTGACCGGGCATTAGACGCGCCTGCACTGCTCCCCTGTCGTCTAATGGTAAGACTA
>JBCBZY010000368.1:0-2526 GCA_039815115.1 Pseudomonadota bacterium
AGTTTTCCATGTAATTGGCGCCGACTTCGACGTCAGATTGCGTGAAGAAGCGGAAAATCTGGGTCAGCAGATTGCGTTCGTGATCGGTCAGCTTCTGCGCCCAGTCGCGGCAATCCTCGCCCAGAGGTACTTCCTCGGGCATCCAGTGGATCTGTTGCTGGCGTTTCCAGAAATCATAGGCCCAGGGATATTCGAAGGGCTTGTAGGTTTTCCGGGCTTCCAAAAGTGACATTTAATGCATTCCTCTGTCTGTGCGTCTTTCCGCGTGTTTCAACTGCTCGAGCCCGACTGGCTCAAATTTCCAATATCATCTGCATGTC
The DNA here is from genome assembly GCA_039815115.1 of Pseudomonadota bacterium. Lineage (GTDB taxonomy): Bacteria > Pseudomonadota > Alphaproteobacteria > Sphingomonadales > Sphingomonadaceae > Parasphingorhabdus. Next base: position 321 of record JBCBZY010000368.1, read on the forward strand.
TGGTGAAAGTCAGCTTTGCGTTACGAATATCAGCGATAATGCTGCGAGGCAGATGATCAGGCCCGCGAGATTGCGGAGCATCGGCCGGACAGTTTCCTGTTCCAGCGCATCGGTGCGCCGGGCATAGGTAAATTGCTCGGTCGGCTGCATCATGAGCCACGCGCCCGCAAAGGCGGCGGATAGCAGCAGCAACTGGATGATCATGGTTCGATCCTTTCTGTTCCGGCAAGGAACGGGTTCAAACCCCCGATTAAGTAACGCAAACTCCTTCTTTCATTTCTCCGGACCCTCTTGCCAGGACCCGTCAACCAGCCCGCTCCTTTGGTTACTAGAGAAAACAGCCCCCTCCCAAAAGGAGCAAAAGGGAGGAGGCAGTGGGCAAACCGAGCGTCAGGCGCCTCCGGCGACTGATGCAGTGCCCCGGACCTGATCCGGGGCCCATCTCCTGCCAAGACGCTGCCCTGCAACGTCCGGAGATGGATCCCCGCCTGCGCGGGGATACAGGGTTTCGCGAATTACTGACAAGCCAGACACTCGTCATAATCCGTTGTTTCCGCGGTCATCAGCTCGACCTGTTTCGGATCAAGCGTGTTGTCCGCCTCGACCCCGCCGGCAAAGCCTGCGCGCTGGACCGATTTGGAGCGGAGATAATAGAGCGACTTGATGCCGAGCTCCCAGGCGCGGAAGTGCAGCATCAGCAGATCCCATTTGTCGACATCCGCCGGAATGAACAGGTTCAGCGACTGCGCCTGGTCAATATAGGGCGTGCGATCAGCCGCCAGTTCGAGCAGCCAGCGCTGATCGATCTCGAAGCTGGTCTTGTACGCATCCTTTTCTTCCTGGGTCAGGAAGTCGAGATGCTGGACGCTGCCGCCCTGCTCGAGGATCGAGTTCCAGACATTGTTGCTGTCCTTCGATTTTTCCGAGAGCAGTTTTTCGAGATGCGGGTTCTTGACCACGAAGCTGCCCGAGAGCGTCTTGTGGGTATAGATATTCGCCGGAATCGGTTCGATACAGGCCGACGCTCCGCCGCAGATGATGCTGATCGACGCGGTCGGTGCGATCGCCATCTTGCAGCTGAACCGTTCCATGACGCCCTGATCAGCGGCATCGGGACAGGGTCCGCGTTCCTTGGCAAGCATCATGCTGGCCTCGGAGGCTTTCGAATGAATATGCTTGAAGATCTTCATATTCCACGATTTTGCCAGCGCACTTTCAAAGCCGAGCCCGCGCGCCTGAAGGAAGCTGTGAAAACCCATCACGCCGAGACCGACACTGCGTTCGCGTTCGGCGCTATATTTGGCGCGGGCCATCTCGTCCGGCGCGCGGTCGATATAATCCTGCAGGACATTGTCGAGGAAGCGCATGACGTCCTCGATAAAATCCTTGTCCACCGACCACTCGTCCCACTTCTCGAGGTTCAGCGAGGACAGGCAACACACTGCCGTCCTGTCCTCGCCAAGGTGATCACGACCCGTCGGCAGTGTGATCTCTGAACAGAGATTTGAGGTGGAGACTTTCAGACCCAGATCGCGGTGATGCTTGGGCATCATCCGGTTCACCGTGTCGTTGAAAATGATATAGGGCTCGCCCGTCGCCAGCCGCGTTTCGACCAGCTTCTGGAACAGCGAGCGGGCATCGACGCAGCCGCGCACCGAACCGTCTTTCGGAGATTTCAGATCCATCTCCCGGCCGTCGCGGACCGCTTCCATAAACTCGTCGGTCAGCAGCACGCCATGGTGCAGGTTCAGCGCCTTGCGGTTAAAGTCGCCCGAGGGCTTGCGGATTTCGAGGAATTCCTCGATCTCCGGATGATCGATGTCGAGATAGCAGGCCGCCGATCCGCGCCGCAGCGAACCCTGCGAAATTGCGAGGGTCAGGCTGTCCATCACGCGGACGAAGGGAATGATGCCGCTGGTCTTGCCGTTGAGGCCAACCGGCTCGCCAATGCCGCGGACACTGCCCCAATAGGTGCCGATGCCGCCGCCCTTGGAGGCCAGCCAGACATTTTCGTTCCAGGTGTTGACGATGCCGTTCAGGCTGTCGTCGACGCTGTTGAGATAACAGGAGATCGGCAGACCGCGACCGGTGCCACCATTGGACAGGACCGGTGTGGCAGGCATGAACCAGAGCTTCGAAATATAGTCATAGAGCCGCTGGGCATGATCCTGGTCATCCGCATAGGCATCCGCCACGCGTGCGAACA
>JBCBZY010000342.1:0-2930 GCA_039815115.1 Pseudomonadota bacterium
CCAGCTGCCGCCATTATGACGCGGCGAGATGTCGATAAAGAGATAGCTGACAATAGATAGCAGCATAATGAAAGAGGCGATTTTCAGCCACTTATAGCCCGCATGCTTAAGGAAGCCGTCATGCATCGCGACTTTCTTTTTTGCAACATCGCCAGGAACGGGAACAGAAGCCATTATGCGTCCTCCTGCTCTAGCTTGGCGACGGTGAGGAACTCCTCTGGCGCGACACGGATCGCGGCCCCTGTGGGACAGGCACGAACGCAGGCGGGGCCGCCGTTGATACCGGCGCACATGTCACATTTGATCGCTTTCTTGGGTTTCTCGACATCGGGATCGCTATTTTCCGCGGCCCATTGCTTATCCGGCTCGCCGGGGCCCGGGCCGCTACCGAAGAACAGCCAGCTGAGCAGGCTGGGTTTCTTCGGCGGCACCTTGTCCATACGGATCACACCATAAGGGCAATAGCGCTGGCAATTGCCGCAGCCGATGCAGGTATCGTCGATAAACACCTCACCATCGGGTCCGCGGTGGATCGCATCAGGCGGACAGTCGGACATACAATGCGGATGCTCGCAATGGCGGCAACTGGTCGGGACGTGCAAGTGCGCATAAGTCCGGCCTGCTTCCCGGTCGAGACGGCTGAGCCCTTCATGGCTGTCGGCACAAGCCTTTTCGCAATTGTCGCAGCCCACACAGAGATTTTCATCGATCAGCAGCACATCGGTTGCTTCGCCAATGCCATTGTCGACCAGGAAATTGGCAACGCCGGAATACATATCGACGACGCCAGAGAAGCTATCTTTCTTCGCCTCAACAAAGGCATTCACATCCTGCCGCGAAGCCATTTCCTGCTTGGCCTTGCGCATCAGATCGGGATGCTTGTCGAGCACCTTCTTGAACGCATCGCCGTTAATCTTGATCACTTCCGACTTGATCGCGGCTTTCACGGTCGCGGTACGCATGCCGCCCGCGATCAGGGTCATCTCCCCGACATAGGAACCCGCTGGCAGGTAGGATAGGAATACCGGCTTGCCGCCGATTTCCTTTTCCACCACCATCGAACCGACGCGAATGACGTAGATGTCATTGCCTTCGCTGCCTTCCTCGATAATCGCTTCACCAGCCCTGACGTTCATGATTTCGCTGGTTTCGACGACCTCCGAAATATCCTCTTTGGTCAGACCGGATCCGAACATCTGCAGCAGCTGGCGCTCCGTCGATATGCGGGTAATGGCACGCTTGGCCGCGGGTACAGATGCCTGCAATTTCAGTGCTGCGGTGCGAGATATCTCGACGACAATCAGGTCTTCTGCCGCGTTGATGGTGGCACCACGGCGGCGACCGGAAATCAAACCGACCTCACCGAAAATCGAACCTTCTTCAATCGGTACCGTAATCGACGGATCATCGGGATTAATCTCGACCGCCACCGATCCTTCGGCAATGGCGAATAAAGATGACCCCGGCTCGTTTTTCTCGAAGATCACTTCGCCGCGGCGATAGCGGCGTGGTTCGCTGTCGAGCATGAACTCACGCATCTGTAATGAGGATAGCTCGTTGAGAATGGTTACCCGCTCCCGGAAAAATTCGAGCCATTCATCGACCGACTTGCCTCCAGGCAGGTCAGCAAATTTCTTTTCAAGGATCGGTTCATCGGCAGGCTTCAGGTCTTTGTTGCCGTTGATAAATTCAATGACATCATAGCCCTGGTTCATGCAGTGCTTAATCAGCGGATATCCGGCCAGCGCGCCGATCACGTAAATGCCCTTCTTGGTACTCTCGAACGCGGGCGTCAGCTTGGGATAAGCCTCGCGATCCTCGCTGGTAAACTCGATCCCGCATTCCTCGACAAATTTGCGCGGCGGGGCGGAACCCATGCGCGCGATGATGCGATCGCACTTGATTGTTTCCTGCCCGTCACGCGTTTCGAGCACCAGCTCGCCATCCTTGACTTCCGCCGGGGTTGTCTCGGTACGGACATCGACTTTGCCCTGCTCGCCTGCTTCCATCAGCAGCTTCACATTCGCCTTTTTCGCGCGCGCAAATTCCGGTGAGCGATTGAGGATCGTGACGATATTATTTTGCGCGGCATCGGCCGCGAGACCGAGAGCATTTTCTATCCCCGCATCACCGGAACCGATAACCGTGATATGCTCGTCATAATATTCGCCGGGATCATCCAGCTGATATTGCACTAGCTTGTTATCACCACCGGGACAGCGCATCAGGTTGGGATTGCCCTGCGTGCCGATCGCCATGACAATCGTTTCCGCCAGAACTTTATCCCCATTTTTCAGGGTGATGGTGAAGTTTCCTTCTTCCCCTTCGATCTTTACCGGTTCAGCATTATACTGCACATTGACACCGCAAGCCTCGGTTTGCTTGTCCCAGATTTCCAGGATCGCCTCACGCTTGCCGGCGTCAAAATCCATGTCGGAGCGCAGCACCAGCTGGCTCGGCGTTGCCATGACATGCTTGCCTTTTTGATATTTGAAGATGGTGTCGGAAAGATGATCGGTCTTTTCCAGCAGCACATGTTTCAGTTTCAATTGTGCAGCACGACCGGCGGCACTCATGCCCGCTGGCCCTGATCCCACGATCACCACTCGAAACTTGTCAGCCACGCGCTATCTTCCCCCTCTGCGCTGTCTTGGCCCAACGCTCCCTCATGCGTTTTTACAGACCAATGCAGCAATCTTTTTCGGCTTTAGCGCGACCCCAAAAGACTTTACTTGCGAGCATCTTATCAAAAAGCTTTTGATATGCCAGTGGAAAATATCACAAGCTGATCCGCTTTGGTCTCAATCGACCATCAGCAACAAATGACTTGTCAAAGCCAGCCAGTTCGCGACAATGAAAAAAGGAACAACCGGGTCGCACCAGTTGAGAAGTGAGTTTTACAGATGAGCGAACCAGAAGGGCAACAAAAC